>DXJA01000089.1 GCA_019056875.1 Candidatus Jordarchaeum madagascarense | reverse complement strand
TTTTCGGGAGAAGCCCGAATCCAGCGCCACGTCCCCGCTTTTTTCACCACTTTTGCAGTCCACACTACTCTATTATTTTGAAAACTCGTAAAAATATAAGAAGGGTGCGGAAAGTAGGTTTAATAAATAAATTTTTGAGTATTACACAGATTTTTCAGATATAACTTAAACCATTGCACTATGAAGTGACTCAAAAGAAGATGAAAAAGAAGAAATATATCGAAGATTGAGAGACAACTGAAAAAGTGTTAAAGAGAGTTAACGTAAAGAAACTTGAGCCCAATCGAGAAAAAAACCTAAAGCATAAAAAACACACTCTGCTTAAACTCCGGTTTCTAAACAGGTATTGGCTTTCTAGAATATAACCTATAAATTAGCATAATCAATACAACAATCGTTGACACTATAATGCCTACTTGTAAAGCAGTTCTATTTAGGGGATGAGCGTAGATAAAAGTGGAGTCACCAGTAAGGAAAATTGCTGACAAAAAGAAAAATGCGATCAAAAAAATGCAAATATAGTCCAAGAGCCTAACTTTTTTAAACTCTGGAGCAGATAAGAAGCGTTCCTCCGGACCAGGGTGAATTTTTATAAAAATAGCTAGGGTAGCAACCATTAGCCCAATCATGACAACTATACCCAGCGGGGTAACCTGTGCAATATTCCTCGCATAGAATCTAAATCCTAGAGTTATAAAAACAAACACAACTAGACAAATTATCCAATCAAACTTCGACAATAAGGAGTGACTCCAATCTCGGGGAGTTATGCGGTTTGCAAGGTATAAGCCCATCACTGTTTGGATTGGGCACCAGAATATCAGGTTAACGAATAATAGGACACTCCAATTAATACCAAGTGTCAGAGGCGGAACAAAAACCCCACCCTGAGGAAACAGGAACTGGAAGAGAAGTGCAAAAAAGAATGCGGCTACGATAACATGATAGTCCTTGAGTCTGTATCTTACTATAAGATCCTCAATCATGGTGAAATATGAGAAATAAATTAGAAACAAGAAGAATGGAAGTTCTGGGCGTGCAATAAGACCGTTTATGCCCCGCAGTGAATATTCGGCTAATAAGTTAAAAAGGGTGACCAGCAGGATGACTTTCCAGCGGCTGCTAATCTTAAAGTTTCTCATGGCAGTAAACCCCTAAGGGTGTTAACCAACATTAAAGCCGTCTTCTAATCTTATGTCTTCGGAGGATGCTCCCACCATAACTTTGAAGAGACCGGGCTCCACGATGAATCTGCCTTTATCCCGGTATACCGCTAAATCCTCCACGTTTACGGTAAAGTTAAGCCGCTTACTCTCGCCCGGCTTCAAAGATATCCGCTTAAACCCTTTTAGCTCTTTAACCGGTGTAACCCGGGAACTGTACACATCGTTAACGTAGAGCTGAACCACCTCATCACCCTCCATATCCCCAATATTAGTAACGGTCACCGACACGTTTACTCTGCCTTTTACCCCCACCTTCTTTGGGGAGACTTCAAGTTCACTGTATTCGAAGCGGGTATAGCTTAAGCCGAACCCAAACTCGAAGAGCGGCGAGTAGGCAGGAGGATGCGCCTCTAAGAAAGGTCTGGGCTTGTAGTTGTGTCTTACCGGTATCTGGGCCCCCGATTTCGGTATGGAGATGGGAAGCTTTCCTCCCGGGTTATAGTCTCCGAACAGCACGTCGGCTACGGCTCTCCCACCCTCAATACCCGGGTAAAACGCTATGAGGGCTGCAGGAATATTTTCAGCTATCCATCTCATAGCGAGGGGTCTACCGGCAAGCAGCACCACAACCGTAGGTGTGCCAGTTTCATGTAAAGTTTTCACTAGTTTCAACTGGGCCTCAGGCAGCTCGATGAGTGCCCTTGAAGGAAATGCGTCGAGTCTAGCGGTAAGTTTCTGTTTTATCTCCTCTGAATACTCGGAGCCCGGCAATCCAGCACCAGTGCCACTAGTGAATATAGACGCTAAATCCACGAAAGTCCAGAACTCGTGTATGTAGGCATATTCACCAAGTATGGCTATGGCTAGATCCGCTTCATTTGCTTTGTTTTTAACCTCGTCCAAATTCTCTAACTGATTGTAGTCTGCACCCTTTACATAGGAGACGCTTGTTTTTGAGGAGACTTTCTTTTTAATAGACTCTAAAACGGTATTTACAGAAGGCCACGGTCCAAAGTGGTTTGTCCAGCCTCCAAAGAGACCTTCTATGTTATCAGCGTTTGGCCCGGTTACCAGTATGGATTTTAAATCTTTTTTTAGGGGCATGAGCCCTTCATTCTTAAGTAGCACTATGCATTTTCTAGCGGCTTCCAGTGCTAACTCCCGATGACTGTTTCTTCCCACAATTTTTGATGTCTGTTCCGGGTCTACTTGGACTTTGTCGAATAGCCCTAATCTAAACTTTACCGCCAGAATTCTTCTCACCGACTCGTCTATTCTCCTCTCTGATACTGCCCCTTCCTGCACCAGTTCCATGAGCGCTTGATAGAATCTTTCTCCACCTATGGAGGCTATGTCTAATCCTGCCTCCACAGACTGTTTCACTGCTTCCTTGAAGCTCTCAGCGGTTCTATGGTATCTGTGGAGCATCTCGATACCGCCCCAATCAGACACCACTATTCCTTTGAATCCGAGGGAACCTCTGAGCAGTTCGGTGAGGTACTCATAGGAGCCGTGTACCGGTTTCCCGTTTATCTCATTGTAGCAGGGCATTATGGATATTGCTCCAGACTTTATTGCGGCTTGGAAAGATGGAAGATGTATGGTGTAAAACGTGTACTCTGAGATGTCTACCGGTGCGGTGTCTTCTCCTGCTTCGGGGCAGCTGTAGGCGGGATAGTGCTTGGCTGTTGCAGCTATGTGTTCACCATCTATTCTGAATCCCTCTCCTCCCTGGTATCCCCGCACCATGGCAGCAGCCATGACCGAGCAGAGATAGGGGCTTTCCCCAAAAGTTTCGTAGGTTCTACCCCATCGGGGGTCCCGGGCTATATCGCATACCGGGTTTAGATTCTGGTGCACACCCGTGGCTCTAGCCTCTTTAGCCGTTGCCTCCGCGGCTTTCGTTGAAAACTCGGGATCCCAGGTTGAAGCCATAGCCAGATTATGAGGGAACACCGTGGCTCCCTTAACGAAGGCGTGACCGTGATCGGCATCCATGTAGAGCAGGAGCGGTATACCCAATCGGCTCTTCTCTAGAGCGTAGCTCTGGAAAACGTTAACCGTGTTAGCTAGATCCTCAGGCTTCTCCCATATGATAAACGGACCTCCGGCTCCCGTATAATATTTTTCCACGGCTTCTAAAACATTCTCAGCGGTTAGCATAAAGAACCCGCTCATCTGCCCCACTTTCTCTTCCAAGCTCATCTTGGAGAGCAGATCCTCAACCCGCTCTTCTACTGGCCGACTAGAATCCTTATATACATTAGTCAATTCAACCACCAATCATAATTAAGTTTCATTCAACCCATTTTTTACAGATATTAACTCCGGCAACTGCGTCCGGAGCATAGGCGTCTGCTCCAATCTTTTGGGCGTACTCCTCTGTGAGGGGTGCTCCACCAACAATAACCTTAATCTGATTTCTCAAATCCGCCTTTTCAAGCTCCTTTATGACGTTTCCCAATTCGGTCATAGTAATCGTTAGCAGAGCGGATAGACCAAGGATTTCAGGTTTTTGGTCACGCACCACTTCCACGAACTTATCCGCAGTTACGTTTGCTCCAAGATCAATTACATCGAATCCTGATGCCTCTAAAAGGGTGGCAAAAATGTTTTTCCCAATATCGTGAAGGTCCCCTTGAACCGTGCCGACCGCAACCTTTCCCAGTCTTTTGACCTCGGCGTCTTTGAGGTATGGCTCCAAGACTTTCATGCCCTCCTTCATTACCTCCCCGGCCATAACGAGTTCGGCTAAGTAGTAGTCCTTTGCTTCATACTTTTGCCCCACAATATCCATGCCATTGGCCATTCCCTCGGTGACCGCTTTAATTGGCGGAATCCCCTGAGCTAAAGCGTCCTGACACGCTTGCTTCACTCCTTCAATATCCAAGTTCACTATGCTATCCCTTAACCTTTTTAAAATATCCTTTTCACTCATCCAAATCACCAATACACCGAGCCCGTCGGTTTGCCCTTCAAAACAGCCTCGGTTTCGTCAGATTCAAGGGTTTTTCTAACGCCTTTTTTGTAATGCCAGTCGAAGCAACACCACCTAACAAGCTTAATCTTTTTGCCCTTTAAGGCGGAGGACGCTACCTCATCGGGTGTTCTCTTTGAAAAACCAGTTAGTTCTAGGCTGAAAATACATTTCTCCCAAACATTTCCTTCTTCATCTTTTTTCTTTTCACCAGTTTTCTCGACGCCGAAAACGGTTCCCTGCAACATCCTAATTTCTTGCTTAGATGCCACCGCTTTCATACCTCTATTTGCCTCTAAATGTTTTCCATCCATCTTCCCTTTAATATTTATCTTTTATTATTACAATCTGGACTGCTCACCACAATTTTGAAGCAGTACATTTACAGCAAAAGTTTTACAACCCACACCTTTACGAATATCACATTAGGGGAGAGATTGAAATGAGCCGAAACCCCAACACTCCTAATTGAAACCGAACATGTGACCGTACTCCCTAGGTCCCTGAAAACCAGAATCGAAGAATTCTTCCAGATGTTAGAGACAGCTTCCTTACTGCTTTCCTCAATTGTATGACTTCTTCCAGCCCTTCCTTAATCATCACGTCCATTTTTTTTCTTCACCATAGTTCTAGTTCTTCCTATTATAGTTTCTACACAATTTTGATTTTTACTGCAACTTAATTCACCTCCTCCAACCATCGAAATCCAGTTAATACTTCAAAAAAACGTTAGAAGCGCTCAAAGAGAAAGGAAAGAAAAATCGACAGACGGCTCTCTGCTTATTCCATTAATCGTTTCTACATAACTTGTTCAAAAAATAGTTGAACACAACTCTCAGGTTTTAGATTTTTTGCCGCGTTGAAACATTACTCTCAAAACCCCTTAGACCGATTATGATATTTGTTAAAGCAGAAAGGAAAAAGAGAATAAAAATAAAAAGAGAGGGAAGAGAGAAACCTTGTTTAAAATGTTGGTACTTGAATTCCAAAATATGGGAAAAACCACTGAAGAGTGTCTTTCATTAAACTTAAATATATTTCCTGCTCACATGCCCGGCGATGTAGTTTCGTTCGATTCTGGGGTTAAGTTTTTTTGGGTTTGATGCGTTTTTTAG
>DXJA01000088.1 GCA_019056875.1 Candidatus Jordarchaeum madagascarense | reverse complement strand
GCAACCGGCTAGGTCTTACAACCCGGAGACGTGCGGCTGCCCCTGGCGCCGAGAGTGACCGCGCTGCCCTTCAGCGACCTTTTAGTACTACTACGTTAAGTATGATCAAGAATCGTCAATTATGATCGTGCGCGAACAACAAGGGCAGAAGCCCAGCTTCAGTATGATGATGAGCCGGCCCTTATACTTACTTTTTCAGACAAAAAAATTTTATGTATTACAGATTTGCACTTGGGTTATGAGTTTCTTTTGGCACAGAAAGGAGTTTCAATACCGCCGCAAGCAGAAGAAATGAAGACTAGGATTTTAAATCTAATAGAACGAACCAGTGCTGATGAACTTGTTATAATTGGCGATGTTAAACATAATATCTTCAGAATTCCTCACTCAGAGTGGCGGGGAGTTGCAAAACTCCTGGAAGATGTTTCTAAAAAAATTGACATTCAAATAACTTTAGGAAATCACGACGTTAATCTAGATTTGTTGTTATCAAATGATATTTGTATTCATTCTTCAAAGGGGTTTCTGATCGATGATGATATTAAGATAGGATTTATTCATGGACATGCTTGGCCTAAACCCGATTTACTTCAAGCAAACTATCTCATCATGGGTCATAATCACCCAGTAATTGAGGTTAGGGATGAGCTGGGGGGAAAGTGGTTTGAGCCTGCATGGTTAGAGCTTCAGTGGAATAGAGAAAAAATTGCGTCTTCATTCGCTAATTACTTTGGCCTACGAGAAGTTTTGGATCCAATAGAAGATTTGAAAAGAGCATCTGTTCAAATTGGAAATCCAAAAATCATCGTAATGCCTGCGTTTAATCCTCTTTTAGGCGGGGTTGCAGTTAACCGTCCTGAGATGAACCTTCTTGGACCACTATTATCATCGAATGTAATGGAAAAAAGCACAGCAAAAGTTAAACTGTTAGATGGAACATATCTTGGGAGCTTAGAAAATTGTAGTAGGCTGGTTAGACAAGAGAAATGAATATTTTAAAAAGGTAAAAACAGTATATCTGGAATTCTTGAACACAAATATTTAACCTGTTTTTGGTATCAAAAAGTATTAATTTTACCAAGTTTTTTGTTCCCTTGCTTTCTAGAGGTATGATTTTTGGCGAGTGTATTCGATTTACTTTCCAGTGAAGTTAAGAATGTTATTAAAAGAAGGGGTTATTTAGAGGCCACTCCGCCTCAGGCACAGGCAATCCCTCGAATCCTTAAGGGGGAAAATGTTTTATTAATATCCCCGACAGGAAGCGGTAAAACAGAAGCAGTGTTTTTCCCTATTTTCCACAAGTTATTGGAGTTACAGTCGAAGGAAAGAGGCATCTTTGGGTTATACGTTACACCTCTTCGAGCCTTGAACCGTGATATTCTGAAACGAATGGAAGATATTGCGCAAGAATTGGGTATCAGAATATCTGTTAGACATGGAGACACAACGAGTTATGAGCGAAGAAAACAACTTCTTGATCCTCCTTCACTACTGATAACAACACCCGAAACTCTACAAGCGATATTACCCGCTAAAAAGATGGGGAAACATCTAAAGTGTTTACGTTTTGTGGTCGTAGATGAGATTCATGAACTTGTTACAGATAAGAGGGGAGCCCAACTATCATTAGCCCTCGAAAGGCTTTGTGAGATTACAAATCAGAATTTTCAGAGAATAGGACTGTCTGCTACAATTGGCAGTGTTCAAGAGGTTGCAAAATTTTTAGGCGGAGTGAATGAAGAGGTTAATATTATTTCAACAAATGGGATAGGTAATCTTCAAGTGAATGTGGAAGTAGTTCCTCCCACCTCTGAAGACATTGTTTTGTCTAAAAAGCTTAGAGTATCGGAGGAGGTTATAGCGAAACTAAGGAGAATTAAGGAATTAATTGAGAAATATGGTTCGGTTCTGATTTTTGTTAATACTCGACAAATGGCTGAAATTCTGGGTTCTAGACTTGGTCTTCTTAATCCAAGTTTCGATTTTGATGTACATCATGGTTCGCTTTCCAGAGAGATGAGAATGAAGGCGGAGAAGGAGTTCAAGGAGGAGGAGATCAAAGCCGTTATTTGTACTTCGTCTCTTGAGTTAGGCATAGATGTGGGGTCAATCGATCATGTTATTCAATACCTGTCACCTAGGCAGGTAACACGTCTGGTTCAGAGAGTTGGGAGAAGCGGGCACAGAATAGGTCAAATCTCAAAAGGGACTGTACTCTCAATGGACTTGGACGATATATGCGAATCAGCTGTTATAGCAAGAGATGCGATTAACAGCAATTTAGAGAGTGTACTTATGCATAATATGGCGCTCGATGTACTTGCTCACCAGATTGCCGGAGTACTACTAGATAGGGGAGAAGCAACGAACCAAGATTTGCATGAAATTTTTAAAAGATCTTGGCTTTATCGGGGCGTTGATTCTGAAACTATTGATAAAGTGACAATTTTGATGAAAGAACTATGGCTGATTAGAGGAGATGGAGACAAACTTCGTAGAAGACTTAATACATTGAAATACTACTACGAAAATCTCTCTATGATTCCAGATGTTAAACACTATGATGTATTTGATTTAACAGCGGGAAGGAATATTGGAACATTAGATGAGGAGTTCGTTTCCACAAAGGCGGAAAAAGGATTAAAATTTATTATTCACGGGCAACCTTGGAGAATAGTGAGTATTGAAGAGGACCGAATAAATGTTGAGAGGGTTGACAATATAATTGGTGCCGTACCTTCATGGGAGGGTGAACTTATTCCTGTTTCCTACGAGGTTGCCCAAGAGGTGGGAAAGTTTAGAAAGAGGATAGTTAATTGGCTCAGAGATCAGAACGAGACTAATCCATTTGAAGGTTATCCGATAGGTGAAGAAGCGAAAAAAATTGTTGTAAGGAAAATTAAGGAACAATTGGAGGAGACGGGGGGCGTGCCATTTAATAATCAAATTTTAATAGAAAGCGTGGATGATTTCATCGTTATACATGCATGCTTTGGAAGTAATGTTAACGAAACCTTAGGACGGATAATATCTGATCTTATAACTACACGTATAGGGTCTTCTGTTGGTATGAGAAGTACCCCATACTTTATACTCTTTCAAATGCCAAAGAATGCAAACCCAGAAATAGTTGTTAATGTGTTGGATGAATTAGAGCCGCAGCTCATTTATCATATATTGAAAATAACACTTAAAAGGTCCAATTTGTACCGGTGGCGACTTAAACATGTTGCGAAGAGATTCGGCGCCATCGAGAAGAATAGTGAAAGTTATCAGATTAGTCCCAGAAAACTTGCAATCATATTTAGTAATACACCTATAGAAGATGAAACGATTAGGGAATTACTTACCGAAAAACTTGATATTAAGAATACAGAAAAGGTTCTAAGAGCAATAAAAGAGGGAAGAATTCAAGTCAGCTTCCTAAAAAGAGAGAAGCCTAGTCCGCTTACTGAAATGGCGATACAGTGGGAAGCTAAAGAAATTGTTTCCCCCCAAATTCCTATCTCTGAACTAATAAAGACTGTTAAGGAACGCTTGCTTAGCAGAAGAGTTAAGCTTGTGTGTACGTGGGCTTCGTGTGAAGGATGGGAAACTGTAAGAACTGTGGAAACCCTACCAGAAAAACCGCAATGTCCAAAATGTAAATCACGCTTATTAGCAGTAGTATCTTCAGAAGACTCTGAATTTAGTAAAATATTAAAATTAAGAAAGGGAGGAAAGAAACTTTCAAAGGAGGAAGAAAAAATATTAGAGAGAGGTATCAAAACCGCTAATTTAGTAATCAATTATGGGAAGCAAGCTATAATTTGTCTCGCTGGGAGGGGGATCGGCCCTGCAACAACTAACCGTATTCTTTCTAGAGAACTAAAAACGGAAAACGATTTTTACAAGGCAATTCTCGACGCGGAGAAGGAATTTGTCAGAACTAGAGAGTTCTGGAGTAAAACAGTTGAATCTCGATATAATCATTAAGAGGTTTCTCTGGATCAAAAAG
>DXJA01000087.1 GCA_019056875.1 Candidatus Jordarchaeum madagascarense | reverse complement strand
TTAATTGAAATTGCGCAATATTCCTATAATTTTAAAAATAAACTCCATATTTGGTTAAAATATTAAGTATAACTGAAATTTTTTTTAAAAAAAATAAGTTAAGGACTCCAAACATTTGCATTAAAAGTAAGTTCGATAATTGGCTTGAGAGGTGCCTAGCTTGAAAATTGCAATGTCTCAAATTAATTCAACTGTCGGAGATTTAGAGGGAAACATTGAGAAGATAAAAATGTTCATTAATGATGCAGATAAGCAGAAGGCGGATTTGGTGGTATTTCCAGAGCTAGCGGTAACTGGTTATCCGCCTCAAGATTTGCTGCTTGAAAAAGCGTTTGTAGAAAAAAACAAAGAATTACTTTTAAAACTAATTGAGATTAATCAAGCGAACATTGCCGGAGTAATTGGTTTTGTCGATTATAGAAAAAAAAGGCTCCATAATGCTGCAGCCATTTTTCACCAAAATAAGCTTTTAGATGTAGTCTACAAGACTCTCCTCCCGACGTATGATGTATTTGACGAGGATCGATATTTTGAACCACAAAAGGAAGAAAGTATTAAACCCATAAATATGAACATTAATGGGGAGGAGCTTAGCCTAGGGGTGGAGATTTGTGAAGACCTCTGGGATCAGGATTATGAACTAAAGGTTACAGACCTACTTGCGGATAGAGGAGCAAACTTGATTGTTAATATTTCTGCTTCTCCTTTTTATTTTGGAAAAAGGTTTGAAAGAGAAAAGCTACTAAAAGAAAAATCTACCAAAAATAAAGTTCCGATTTTTTATGTGAATTTGGTGGGTGGGCAGGATGAACTTGTATTTGATGGACAAAGCCTCGCAGTGGATAGTTCTGGTAATTTGATTGCAGTTGGTAAGCAATTTGAAGAAGACTTGATAATAACGCAAATAGACTTAAAGAGTGATACTGCAGAGAAAGTGGATCCTCCTGCTTATCATAGAGAAAAAGAAATGTTCGATGCTCTAGTGTTAGGGATACGGGACTATTTTAGAAAAACGGGTTTTGAGAAAGCCGTAATTGGTATGAGCGGGGGTATTGATTCAACACTTACCACTTGTATAGCAGTTGAGGCTTTGGGCAGAGAGAATGTTATCGGCGTTTCCATGCCTTCCAAGTTTTCAAGCAATCATAGCAAAGAGGATGCCCAAAAACTGGCTGAAAATCTAGGAATATGCTATGTCCGGATTCCTATCCAAGAAATTGTGGACACCTACCATAAAACCTTGGAAAACCCTTTGGAGGAAATTAGAAACCGTTTCGGCGTAACGAGAGAAAGTGATGATCCAGTTGCTGATGAAAACATTCAACCCAGAGCAAGGGGTAACTGTCTAATGGACATTTCCAATCGATTGAAAGATTTGAGAATATTGGTCTTGAATACTGGGAATAAGACCGAGTTAGCTCTTGGTTATTGCACTTTATATGGGGATATGACTGGGGGAATCGGGGCTATTGGTGATGTGAGCAAGCTTGAGGTCTACAAATTAGCAAGATATGTGAATGAAAAGGCGGGTAGAGAAATAATACCCGAGAGCGTTTTAGAGAAAAAGCCCTCCGCTGAGCTTAAGGAAGACCAGTTCGATCCTTTCGATTTTGATATTGTCAGCCCCTTAGTGGATGAGATTATAGAGTATAGAAGAAGTAAACCTGAATTAGTAGAAATGGGTTATCCCAAGGAAGTGGTTGAAGATACTTATAGAAGGATTAGAAGGGCCGAGTACAAGAGATGGCAAGCCCCGCCTTGTATAAAGATTACACCAAAAGCGTTTGGGATAGGATGGAAAATGCCCATTGTTAATAGGTACAGAGGATGAAAATGGAAAACGGAAAAGCTCAGTTTTTAACGTCAAAAACAAATAAAATTACATAATGTGGAGGTATGTTCTTTATCGTTGCCATTCGGCGAATCTGTGGAGAACATCCATTTGCCCCCTTGTTTCAATAGAGCATGGTCTTTTTTGGCGTACTTCCCACACAGCCTCTTCAAGGCTCATTCCCTGGCTGATAAGATATGCGGCGAGAAATACGCCGGTTCTTCCACAACCCATTAAACAATGCACTGCCACAGGATGACCTTTGGTGCGATTCTCATTGACAATATTTACGAATTCCTGCAGTTGCTCTAGGGTAGGGGTACCGAAGTCCCTTACTGGAATGTGATGGTATTCTAGTCCAGCAGAGGTAACAGTGTCGATGTCAAGGGGGTTCAGCATCACTGTCACAAGCACCCGAACGCCCTCCTCAGCTAGACGCTGAAGATCACTGAACTTATTGGGACGGCTGGACCCAGCAAGGACACCGGGGATTAGCCAGCTAAAGTTGTGCATTATAAGGTCACTACTCCTAGGAAAATGTAGGATTCGATTAAGACTTAGTGTTTAAGAGATTTTCGCTTTATTTAAGCTAAGTGTCCTCAAATCAGAATTATCGACCACTTCTTTTCAATCAAAACTTGTATAAAAGTAACATATGGTAACAGTCTCCCTTAATAGATACTAAGTGTTAGATGCTTTTGATTTTAAAATGTGGTCATTAATTAAAACTTACAGAAATGTGGCAACAACTTAACCACAAAAATTTTATTAAAGGGCGATTTTTAATTACTAACCCAAAAGCTGTTTTCTTTAAAAAATCATGAAATGCTTATAATTTTTTAATTAACATCAAAAATTGCTTGGCATGGAGAATTTTGTCTTCGAATATGTGTAACAGGTTTCCAAAGAGGTTATGTTGAGGCGAGTATACTGGGAAATTTACTAAGAGGTGATTTGCCCGATGAGCCATGGTGAGAAAGTTGGAGTCAGAGAGGAGTTAGACTTTCTAAAAAGAGTGAAGTTAGAATTTGAAGAGGCTATCCAGTTCATAGACACAGAAGTAGAAACTGTTGAGAAAGGGATTGTCGGTTTACTGGAAGGTCCGTTTAGACAGTTAATTGTGAGGTTTCCGGTAGAAATGGATGATGGAACTATAAAGATGTTTACTGGATATAGGGTTCAGCATAGTCGAGTGTATAAGCCCACTAAGGGGGGTATTAGATTTGCTCCGGATGTGGATTTGGATTTGGTTACAGCTTTAGCTTTTGATATGACGCTTAAATGCCGTGTTGTTGATCTTCCTTTCGGAGGTGCAAAGGGAGGCGTTTGTTGTGACCCGAAGAAAATGTCATGCAAAGAGCTTGATAGATTAACAAGAAGATACGCTTACGAAATTTTCCCCGTGATAGGCCCTGATGCCGATGTTCCCGCACCAGATGTCGGTACTGGTGAAAGAGAAATGGGGATTATTTATGATACTTATAAAATGTTCAACCCAAAATCACCCCATGCCGAAGCAGTGGTAACCGGGAAACCGCTCAATTTGGGCGGCTCCGAAGGCAGGACAGAAGCAACCGCGCTTAGTGGTGCATATGTTCTTGAAGAGGCTGTTAAAAAAGGACACATCCAAGGTTTAGATTCATTGACAGATGCGACAGTCGTTGTTCAGGGTTATGGGAATGCGGGATACTACATAGCAAGTATTCTACACAAAGATTACGGATGCAGAATCTTAGGAATATGTGACTCAAAGGGAGGAATTTACGATCCTGAGGGATTAAATCCAGAGGATGCCCTCTCTTATAAAGAGAATATAAGTAAGGAAAAAACAGTGATTGGATACAAAGGACTAAAAAACCTAACAATTGAACAAGTACTGACAAAACCCTGTGATATTTTAGTTCCATCAGCAAAAGAAACACAGATTGTTGGTTCAATTGCCAATGATATAGAGGCGAAAGTGGTTTTGGAGCTTGCAAATGGGCCTACCAGCAATCTTGCTGATGAAATCCTGATCGATAAGAATGTCTATATTCTACCGGATATTCTTGCAAATGCTGGCGGAGTTACAGTGAGTTATTTTGAATGGCTTCAAAACAAAGCCGGTGACCAATGGGAATTAAGTGAGATTAAAGGAAGACTTCAAAAGAAAATGGTGACCGCTTATAAAAACGTGACTAAAGTTGCTGAGGATTATACTCTAGATATGAGAAAAGCAGCGTTTGTATTTGCCATCTCAAATGCAATTGGAGTTTTAAAAAACAGGGGCATATTCCCTTAAGTTTCCCGATTTAAGGTTTGACATATTTTTGAGATGATTCAAAATTTAAACTTGAATTACGGGAGACTAAATCTTTTTAGATGTAGAAACAATAGGAAATATGATTAAATATTTTTAGAGAATGATTTTCACATATTTTTGGTGTTTAAATTGAGGGAAAGAAAAATTGAGCCTTTTGGAATTGAGCGATGGTTTACAAAGTATGAATATAAAGTGGACATTAACGTTGCTGAGAGCGGCATCCAACCGTTTACCCTTCGTGAAATCTTAAACATGGGAGACGAAGAATTTTCAAACACAAAGATAGGCTATATTGAGAGTGGTGGTTCAAAGGAACTCCGTGAACTCGCGAGCCAGACCTATAAGGAAAAGGACTGGGAGAACATACTGGTCACCACTGGGGGTTTGGAAGCCAATTTTTTGATTTACAGTGTACTTGTTCAGGAGGGAGACGAGGTAATCGTTGAATTCCCAAATTATCAGCAATTATATTCAGTACCTCGATTTCTTGGTGCAAAGATAATTCCCTGGAAACTCAGAGAGGAGGTTAACTATGTACCGGATTTAGACGAGTTAAATGAATTAGTCTCCCCCACAACTAAGATGATTGTGATAAATCATCCGCATAACCCAACGGGTTCTATGATTGATAATAAGATGCTGAGGGGGATTTGCGAGATTGGCGAAGATAATAACGCTTATGTACTTTCGGATGAAGTGTATTTAGATCTTAAACCTGAGGGGCATGTTTTGGATGCCGCATGTGATATGAGTAGCAATGCAATTGGTGTACAAAGTCTCTCCAAATCTTATGGTTTGCCGGGAAGCAGAATAGGTTGGATTTCAACCTCAAAGGGTATAATCGAAAAGTGTCACGAGTTTAGGGAATATGTAACTCTGTGCAGTAATGTTTTGGGGGAAAAACTCGCTATTATCGCCCTTAAGAACAGAGATAAAATAATGGAAAGAAATAAGCAAATCATTAATAAAAATTTCAAGATAGTTGAAAACTGGATAAACAAGCATGAAGAACTATTCTGGATAAAACCCAGTGCGGGTGTTGTGGCTTTTCCCAGATACAGTTTCCTCTTGGAGTCAATAGAACTTTGCAAGAGGTTGGCTGAAGAAGAAAAAGTCTTAATTATTCCCGGAAGACTTTTCGGTGATCAGGATACAGAGTACCATTTCCGCATAGGCTTTGGCTATGAAACCGAGAAATTAGAAAAAGGATTAGGTATAATCGACCGCTTCTTCGAAAGAATAGGATAGAATTTTTCTCCTGAAAGGTACTTAATAAACTTTATTTAACAAGATAATAAATCATTTTTCTCCTCAGCATAATAGAATAGTCTTGAGTGGGCGATGGAATTGAATATTTTAGATAGAGTTAAGGAATGGGACAAGGCAGCTGGAAAATATGACCAATGGTTTAGAACAAAATTTGGAAGTTATATTTTTAGAATCGAGTTAGAGATGCTTAGAAGGGCTTTGAGACGCGATGGTAAAATAGGTAGGTTTCTTGATGTAGGTTGTGGGACAGGGTTATTTACGGTTTCCGTGGCTGAAGATGACTTTGAAAAAGTCGGAATAGACACTTCGCAGAATATGGCTGCTAGAGCTAAGGGGCGTGGAGTTGAGGTAATAGTGGCGGATGCGCATCATCTGCCACTTAAAAACAAGGTATTTGATGCTGTAATGCTTTTTACCACCCTAGAATTTCTTAACGAGGAATCGGCTTTAAGAGAAGTTCACAGAGTTTTAACAGTAGGAGGAGATGCGGTTGTGGGGGTTCACAACCTATTAAATTCTTGGAATTTGTACAGGAAGATTAGAGCCCGGTTTAAGAAAAAATCATTTTACAAGTCGATTAGGTACTATTCGCCCAGAAGATTAACTGATATTCTGGGTAGTAACGGATTTCATGTAAAGTCAATTTCTTCATCTTTCTTTTTGCCCTGTCTAATCAAACTGCCGTTCATTGGTAAAATAGTTAAAGCTTTTGAGGGGAGGACTAACTTTAAACAATTAGGAGCCATTATAATAGTTGAAGCGATAAGAATTGAATAAAAACTGAACCGAATACCGATTTTTGATCAACAAATTTATTATTTCAAACTTGAATTTTTGGTTAGCCGAAGATAGTTAGTGCTATATACATCAAAATGACTCCCATTAAGAAGACACCAAAGACTAATAATGATTTCTTCGGGCGGGTTTCCTTTCTGAGTTCTGGGATTAGATCGGATGCCGCGATATATATGAATCCTCCCGCCGCTATGGGGAGCATGAATTGTATGAATTGTGTTGTGTAAATTGACAGCAGGAAGCCTACTATTGCTCCGGGAATTATGGTTGTTGCAGCGGCATAATTATATTTTAATGCTTTTCGCTTTTCGAAGCCTCCATATACTAAGACAGCAAAGTCTCCGATTTCCTGTGGGATTTCGTGAAAAGCAACAGCTAGGGTGGTTACGACGCCCAGAGCAAAGCTAGCTACAAAGCTTGCCGCAATTATGAGACCGTCGGTAATGTTATGTATTCCATCGCCCACGAGGTTCATGTAGGAAAATGTGTGAACCTCACACCTTGCATCATGGCAGTGACGCCATTTGAGAAAATTCTCCAACAAGAAGAAGAAGCTGAAGCCCAGTAAGAGCAGGAGAAAGGCGTTTATACTGGTTATCATGGTTAAAGCTTCTGGTATCATGTGTAACAAGGCTCCTCCCATCAGAGCTCCCGCAGAGAGAGATACTAAGGCAAGCAAAACCTTATTTAGCAATTCTTCTCGCATATAAAGGAAAAAAACTCCAATAATTGCGAAGAGGCTAATTACCACGACGCTTACAAGTATCCAAGCCAGAGTTAATAGCTCCAAGCCATCACCTTAACACCCTAAAACAAAAAAGCTTGGTATCAGATTGAAGCTTATTCTATTTAATTCTTTTCGCCTCAAAAATAAGAGAAACTTAAAATCCGAATAGAATTTCCAAATCGATTTAAAAAAATTATCACACTTCTCTCTTCAAAAATGTATTCGCTCTTTAATTCGTGAATAAAGTAAATAATACTCTACAAAAAAAAGAGAGAAAGATGGTTTATTGTTTTTTTAATTTAATTTATTTCACTTCTAATTTGACTGTTTCAATGGGTTCCTTGAAGGGTAATGTTATTTTTAGCAGTCCGTTATCGAACTCGGCCTTGGCGTTCTTAATGTCAGCTGCATGGTATAGAGACCAGCAGCCGGAGTATGTTATGCTGTCCTTATCTCCGCTAATACAAACGCTGTTTTCGGTCAGTTCAACATCTATGTCTTCCTTTTTTACTCCTGGCAATTCTACTTCCATAAGGTAACTGTCTTTATCGCGGTAAATGCAATTAATTGGGGTATAAACAAATTTTGCCATTATACACCACCTTTTTTAATTTTCTGGGTGAAGGAAATGGTTGGCTATATATAAATTTATCTATCCTTTTAGATTATTATTTGTTTTTTAAAACAAGGAAAATTCCCTAATTATTATATTGATTATATACCAAAAACCACATGATTTGTTACTGAGGAATTTGACTTCTGCTGCTCATTACCGATGCCTGTGAACAAAAAAGGAGAATGGTAATATTTTAC
>DXJA01000086.1 GCA_019056875.1 Candidatus Jordarchaeum madagascarense | reverse complement strand
TCTTTTTTTTTTAGTTTAGTAACGTTGAGACAAAATTCATGTTCCATGGCGCGTATCGCACACAAGATGCAATGAAGGAGTACTGTTTTTCATCCCAGATACGAATCCCAACGATAAAAAGCGCTAAGAAGAAAAAACCAAAACTAATTTAAGTCTATATTCGCATAACTGGCTAATAAATTAATAAGCTACTAAATTTGAATGTTGAAAAGTAGAATTCAATTCTAACATATATAAGCAAGTTTCCAAGGATAAATTATCCTACACTTTCTAACTTGAGTAAAGATATTCTATGTGGCTGAATTGTGTCAATTTAAAAATTATGTGACCTATTTTTATTTGATTAACTTCAAATTGCCGTTTGCTTCATAATAAGGGGAGTTATGAATGATTAAAACAAGTTCCGCCTTGAATTAAAATAGGTTTCACTCTACCAGAAAGGGCGCAAACGAGGGATAAGTGAACAATTATGCAACAAGACAGCCAACTGCAAGCAATGATAAGCTGAAAAGACATTTAAAAAAAGGAGGGGGAAGTTGGTTCCAAGAATTCACTTCTCTTTTTTATTGTTTAAAGTTAATATTTTTCCCACTAATGCTATGAAAATTATATAAGCTCACTTTATATGCGTTATTTGGGCGGATGATGGATGTTTCCTAGGGCTTCATTCTTATGAGTTTGAGCAAAATTTGCTGGGAGGGATTTGCTAAGAGGAGTCCTCCGTCCACGACTATTGTCTGTCCTGTTACATAGCTTGCTTCTGGTGATGCTAGGAAGGCTGCAACCGTAGCTACGTCTTCTGGTGTTCCGATCCTGGGAACAGGTATCTCCTTGACGTATTCCTTGACGAATTCTGGGGGGAGGTCTGTAATACCCTTGGTCATACCGGTTTGAATTATTCCAGGGGCGATTGCGTTTACAGTGATTCCTCTGAATGCTACTTCTAGTGCCAGTGTTTTTGTGAATCCCAATATTGCTGCTTTTGTTGCCGCGTAATGGGCGGCTGTAACGTTACCGCAAAACGCGTTTATTGAGGATATGTTAATTATTCGGTCACCCTCCTGCATAGATTTAACCAGGGCCCTTGAGAAGTAGAACATGCCATCAATATTGACTTGAAACAGTTTATGCCACTGCTCCGTAGTTAGGTCAGGAACCAGATTGGAATTAACCATGCCCGCGTTGTTTACAAGAATGCTAACATTTCCAAAATTTTTCTTAGTTGTCTCAACTGTCTTGCTTACTTGTTCTTCATCTCCTACGTCGCACTGAACTGCAATAGCCTTTCCGCCTAGGTCTTCAATTTCCTTTGCTACGTTCTTAGCACCTTCAAGGTTAATGTCAACTACGGAGACCTTTGCGTCTTCCTTTGCGAAGCGCAGGGCAATAGCCCTTCCAATACCAGAAGCAGCTCCAGTCACCAAAGCAATTTTACCCGACAATACTTTATCCATATTTACAACCTCCAAAGTTATACTAAATACTAGCGTAACTCTTCAATGATTGAGAGATAACAAATTAACAAAATAATTTGTAGTAATTTATAATTTTTAATCTCCTTATGAGGGAAGTTCCAAATTTGGCTCGCCGAAGGGGGGTTTAGAGAGGGTAGGATCGGTGTATACAGTGTGGTTTATTAAATTCTAGGAGAGTGTAGTCCCATTCATAGCCGGTAAACATTTTAAAAAGGTGGCATGAACTTTCACCCAGACCGCATCTCAATCTGCCGTCTGGTCGTTTTAATAGGCCCTCTTCAAAAGCTAACTGGCACCCATCCAAAAGGTAACACTTTGGCCAGAGTACGTCCAAGCTTCCATCTTCATTTTTCTTGTATCCCATTTCGGGAGGTATAATTTTCATCGCAACTCCGGTCTCGCGAATCTTTAATAGAGCATCGTCCACATTAAACTCTCTCACATCCAGTTTCCCATCTTCCACGATGTTTCTTGAAATACGCATTGACTCGACTCGAGTTCCGGCTCCGGTTTGGCCCTGTAATATGTTCTCAGACTTAATTTGGGCATAGGTACATGCACAGAAGGAGGGGGGGTATTTATCGGATACTGAGATTAGATACTCTAACAACTGGTTCAGGTTTTTAATATCTTCGGGTGGTTTCTCTCCGACCTTTTGAGCAATAAACCCTAGAGCGTGCTTTATGAACATGGTGCAGAATACGGGACCATAAGTTTTTTCTAATTCGCCTGTTCCTCTCATAGCTAGCTCAAGGAAGGGTCTGGTTTCGGGCAATTCATATGGGGCTTTCTCAAACATTTTAAAATCGGAAAGGTTAAATTCTGCCATTCTCCTTTGACCTCACTTGCGTTATTCTGGATATAACAAGGTAATAGCTCTATAATAAGGTTATACCTTTTCCATTATAAAGATATTATCGGTAGATATCCATATTACATGATTGCTCCTTTTTTCCCTTGGAATTTGTGAAATAGTTTGTGACGGATAAGTTAAGCAAGAGAAGACTCATTCGGAGAATCTGCGGCGGGGCAAAGGCAAAATCCGTTCAAAAGAAAAAAGAACCGATTTTACGCTAAGTAACACAATGAAAAATCTGCAATGCTAATATTTAATATGAAATATTTATTTTTGTTTGCTTGACCCAAAAATTAAACCAGTATTTATAATGGGAAGACTTGGGAATTGCCGCAAAGTATTTTTTTAAAAGATCGTTCAGAGAGGAGTTATAAGAGGGGTAAAGCAAAGGTGGGCTGCTCCTACTTTTCGGAAAGGGGCAAGTGGTAACTTTGCAAAAGACTCTTCGGTTGGAATTTCTCTGAAAGCTCCCTTCGTCCGAATAAATGATTAGAACATGTAACACCTAGTTAAGCAGCCTGGTTTATCAAATTCTAGAAGAGTATAATCCCATTCATAACCCGTAACCAGTTTAAAATACTGGCACAAAGTTACACTGATAGCACAATGCATCTCGCCATCCAGACGTATTAACAATTTCTCATCGAAAGCTTGTCTGCATACTTCCTTATAGAAACAATTTGGGAGTAGAGCGTCTAGACTTCCATCTTCATTTTTCTTATATCCTATTTTTTTAGGACAGAGTTTCATCTCAATTGCAAACTGGTAAAGCTTTGACATAATATCGTCTAAATCAACAATTCTCTCTTCACCGTTAGGGCTTACCACATATTTTCTATGGAAACCCATCTCCCCAACCCGGTACGTGGTCCCAGTTCGGCCCTGTAACTCGTTCTCAGTTTTAATTTGGGCATAATAACCTGCGCGGTTTGGAAGGGGATACTTATCAGATTTTGATATTA
>DXJA01000085.1 GCA_019056875.1 Candidatus Jordarchaeum madagascarense | reverse complement strand
TAAATGAATATTAATGGAAGAAATATTGGGAAAAAAGGGTGAAAGGAAAATGTCTAAAGGAGCACTGCTAACCGGTGCAGTCGGAGGAATAGTAGGAGCCATAACCGCAGTCATAGGGATAATATGGAGCTTAGTGCAGCTATCACTAGCATCTGCCATAACTTATTTTCAAGAGGCTGTACAAAATTTTTATGGTGCTTTGGCATTTGCAGGCTTCAATATAGAACTTGTGAACGTTCCACTAATAGTGTCAGAGTATTTCTACACTTATTCCAAGGTGCCATTGTTCTCTGTGTTTTCGCTGATACTGGCGGTACTCTTTATTGTAAGCGGCGTTCTAACTGGAGTGGGTTTCTATGGCGTGTACAAGTCGGGAGGAGGAGCGATGGGCGTGGTGGGTCTCATTATCGGAGTTATTGGAGGATCAGTTGGAGGCACACTTATAATTCTGGGAAATATAGCATCATCCTTCATTTTCTCCACTATGCCCTTCATCTTACCTATTCCGAACTATCTAGTTATCTGGGGCGGTATGATAATACTAGCGGTAACCTTTGTCATGCTTGGTTCTGTCAGTATAGTTGTACGTAATTCGACCGCACATTCTTCGGGTGCCACAGCCGCAGGAGTCCTGAGCATCATAGGTGCCTGCTTTCTATTACCATACATACTAGTATCGTTTGGATACATATGGGCTCTCATTGGCGTCGGACTGATATTCATTAGTTTCGCACTCATATTTGTGACTTTCATACTCTGGACCGTAGCCTTCTATTCATCCAGAAACATTTAATCCCCCGGAAAGACGTAGCAAACTCTTCAATTTTCTTCTCTTTTTTTTTTCAAAAAGAATTAATGAACTAAAAGGGATATATTACTTTAGTTGTGAGTTAATTACTTCTTTTCCTATCCAAGTGGGCGGCAGAATCTAATGTTGACAAAAAATTTGAAAAATCGGGAAACATACATTATCCTTTGATGTAAAATGTATGAGCAACTATATTAGCCTCTATTATTAGTCATTGATTATTATGTTGTGTTAATTCATTGGAGGAATTGAATGGATTTAGAAACAATAAGTATCGAGAAGGAAGACGGTGTTGGTAAGATAATTTTGAATAGAGCGGATAAGCGGAATGCTATCAGTGCTGAGATGTTTATGGATATTGGTGAGGCTGCTCGCATTGTTTCTGATGATGCTGAAGTTAAAGTGGTAATTCTTATGGGAGCGGGTAAAGTCTTTTCTGCGGGTATAGACTTTGGCAGTATGAGTGCCTTGGGAGGTGCTTCTTCATGGACAGTGAGAGACATGTTAAAGAAGAGCCAGACCAACTATAGTAGGCTTGAGAACATGGAAAAGCCGGTGATAGCCGCTATACAGGGATCTGCCATTGGGGCTGGTTTGGAGCTGGCTCTTTGCTGTGATATTCGGATTGCTGCGGAGGATGCTAGAATGGGTATCCCAGAGGTATGCTTCGGATTGGTTCCGGATCTTGGGGGTGCTCAGAGGCTTCCCAGAATAATTGGGTTGGGAAGAGCAAAAGAGTTAATCTTCACCGGGAGAATCGTAGACGCTAAGGAAGCTGAGAGAATGGGACTCGTTAACAAGATTGTTCCCGCTGACAAGTTGATGGAGGCAACGATGGAGATGGCTAACGAGATTAAGGACAACGGTTTAATCGCAATTGGCCTCGCTAAAAAGATTGCCAACAAATCTATGGAGATTGACATGGAAAGCGTTTTGGAGTATTCGATACTAGCGCAGGACATATGTATAAGAACAGAGGATATGGGTACCTTATTCACAAGATACATGGAAAAGAAGAGCAAGAAAAAGTAAAGTCGTAAGCTCTGCTCCCTTCCTATTTTGTTTTTACCTAACGGGCAAGTATTTCAATAATTCTTGGAAAAATAAGTTCCGCAAGGTCCCTTCGTGATCCGCCGTGGGTTATAATCATGTATTTTCCATTGCAAATTTTTTCGGCGCAACTCTTTATCATAGTAGCCAGTTCTAGAAATAATGGTTCAGTTAATCCCCGGTCACCATAGTCTCCTTGAGCTGTGTCGTGTCCCAAAATATGGATGATTATATTTGGTTTGAAGTCCCTTACTCTGGGGATGAATTCTTGCTCTACCCGGCTGAGGTATTCCCTGTCATTCGTATCGTAGCCCACGTTGATACATATCTTGGTTCCCTCGTCCTCGACCTTGTTTGAGCTGCAGAAGCAAACATGCAGTACATCTCTATCTCCCATGAATACTGCTCTTGTTCCGTCTCCGTGATGGCTATCGGTGTCTATTATAGCGTAGCGTCCCTTTCCGAATTTTTCACGCAGAGACACTACTGTGGGGCCAGTACAGGAAATATAGGTGCCGCCCCAGGCATGTGAAGGTCCTGCATGGTGACCCGCTCCCACGTCGAAAACTAGTGCGTTATCCAACTCGCCACTCCAAATCTTCGTGGCAGCATCTATGCATCCACCTACCGAGTATAGTGCTCCTTCACAGTACCAAGCTCGTTTCAAGTCGTTTAAGATGGACTCATCATGTACCTTTTTTAAAATCTCCCAAGAAACCTTGGCTGGGGTGAAAAGTTTGACTCCTTCAAGTTTTAGAGCCCACTCCATTGCTTTTGGAAAATTTTCAAACTTATTTCCTATCACAGGCCAAGAACCCTTGGCGAATACATCATGCCAAAAGACTCCGGTTCTCATACAAGCTCCATCCTGAAAAAAGAATTCAATTCTAAACACTTCTTTCCTTAGATTTGTGACTTACTTTATCTTTTCAGAAAGATATTTTAACCTTTATGTATTTTTTCTCTACTATTGGAGTCGGGAGTTTTCCCCTAATTATTGTTTACCTGATTGTTGTTTAAGGAGGACTTTTGGTGAAGATTGTGATTATTGGTTTCAGTTTGGCTAGCTTTACTGCTATCCGACACATTTTGAGTAACGCTCCTGGGACTGAGATAGAAGTTTTTACTGATGAAGAGTATGCTTATTATCCGCGTCCCAGACTTTATGGAGTTTTGTCCGGAGAGTCCCTCCCTGATAAAATTGTTATGTACCCGGTTAAATGGTATGAGGATAACGGGGTTAAAGTACATCTAGGAGCATCTGTAAAATCTATTAATAGTAAAAATAATGAGATCAGTTTACAGAATGGTGAAAAAGTTCACTATGATAAACTTCTACTGGCTAATGGAGCATACTCCTTTGTACCTTCACTAAAGGGGATTGACAAAAAGGGGGTGTTTGCCCTTAGAACCATCGATGACGCTCTTGCCATTAAAGAGTATGCTCAGAATAAGAAGAATTCAGTTGTGATTGGCGGAGGGCTGCTAGGTTTGGAAATATCGGCGGCTCTCAAAAAGCTGGGTTTAAATGTCACCATATTAGAATTTGCTCCTTGGCTTCTTCCACGACAGATAGACAGTGAGGGCTCCGATGTGCTCATTGGTGAATTCGAGAAAATGGGTTTAGAGATCAAGTGTGGAGTTCAAACCGATGAAATAATTGGTGATTCAGAGGTGGCGGGAGTGAAGATTAAAGGCGGTGAAACTATTCCCGCTGAGCTAGTGATATGTGCCACCGGGATAAGAAGTAATATAGAATTACCAAAAAAGGTGGGCATTAACGTAAATAGGGGAGTCATAGTGGACGAGCATCTTAGAACAAACATTGACAATATCTACGCTGCGGGAGACATCGCTGAGCATAATGGAAGAGTCTACGGCATAATACCTGCTACCACTGAGCAAGCCCAGATAGCAGCGGCAAATATGATAGGAAAAGAAACAGTCTATAATGGCACCGTAGCTATGAATAGTCTAAAAATTGTGGGAATTGACCTAACCTCTATAGGCTTAGTTAATCCAGAGACCAAGGAATATGAACAAATCAGAGAAGTCAATGCTGACAAGTGTCAATACAAGAAAATAGTACTAAAAGACGGAAAGGTCTTAGGGTCAATAATAATCGGAGAGAGGAAGAGCATAAAGCCAATGACGGATATCATCAAAGAAGGAGTGAACGTGGAAAAAGTTAAACACGAACTCCTAAAAGAGGATTTTGACCTTAAAAAATGGGTAGAAACTGGATGATCCATAGCAAAACCGAGAATAGAAATATGCGATAAAAATACTCACCAATCAAAATCCTTTTTAAAAGGTAAAATGACAGCTTGGTAATATTTATTACGTTCCATTAGACTAATCTTATTATGTCACTTCCTATGTTTCTCGGAGTAGGCTTTGATCAGAGCGGCCAGTTCACTCCCCTAAACTATGAAAGCGTGGGCACCAGACTCGATAACGTAAAATTCGACAAGGACTGGGGAACACTAGTGGTATCAGACATACGTGTTGTGTGGTACAAAAAGAGGACCGGGAGCGGAAAATCGTTACTAAAAGGGGCTCTAGCGGCCACTGCACTCGGCATTGCTGGTTCCGTGGCTGGAGACCTCGTGGGACGCTCAGTAGGCGGCTGGGCGGGGAGCATAGCAGACCATGCCATATCCAGTGCTGGTTATGCAGCTTCTTCGGGGATAATTTTCAATGCTATGACCGGGAACGATTTTATGAACTTTAGCCAGGACGGAAAACTGGATTCCATAGCAGTTCCCCTAGCTTCCGTAAAAGATGCTACAACAGATAAGAAGGGCCTAACCCTAGTTCTGGAAAGCGGCGATACTATGCGTTTCGAAGTGAAGAATGTAAACGCTTTACCCGCGATTAAAGCAATGATAACATCCAAGAAGAAAGAGGGAAAATGCCCCTACTGTGGAGCCGTGATTGCTGCTGGCAATACATCGTGCCAATCATGCGGGGCACCGGTAAGAGGAGGGCCAACACCCACAGCTCCAACAAGACCAGCTATGCCCAATATCACTGTGCAGATGGGTGCACCAAGCCCAGCAGCCAAGGTAACATGTCCCTCGTGCGGCAAACAGGTACCACCCACAAAGTTCTGTAGCGAATGCGGGGCACAAATGGGACGGGAATGCCCCAGCTGTGGCGAACCTATCTCCGCTGAGGTTTCTGGAAAGTTCTGCCCCCACTGTGGAGAAAAACTCTGATCTTAAGAAATCAATGCAAGTGAGTCATTCCCCGTAGAATGACTCCATTTTTATTTTTAATGAGAAATAAACTGTCCCTGTTTAGGCGTACTTTATCTCTTTCTAGCACATTTTTTTCTAGGGCTGGGCTGTTATAAAAAAGAGGGTAAGAGTGTGATTATGTTATTTCATTTTTCTGCTTTCACGCTACTTTCTTGGTTTTTTTCTTTTTTCGGAATCAGTTTGTCCAGTACTCCGAAGATTCCTAAGGCAAAGAGTAATGTTGCTGCAACCATTATTATGGCGTGTGTCATTTGGTTCGTGCCCAGTAAGCTGCTTATGTCGACCGCTATGATGCCCAGTGCGAACCCCAGAGACCTACCGCTAATATTCTTCCAAGCAAGGAATAGGAAGATAATAATTGCAGGAATGGAGATTACAAGCAGGTAGAACGCTAAAACGGTTACATAAACCTGGGGAATTATTACCGACAGCGGGTCTAACATTTTAGCCAGTATGCCCAAGTTGGGGTCGGAGTTTATTAGTGACATGAAGACCGGGCTTACCTCTTTCAGAACTATTATCCAGCTTTCCCCTACCAAGCTACCTGTAACGACATATGATACGTACTGGAGGATTCCAATTATTATTGTTCGTGCGGAGTTCACAACGTATATGTGGATCAGAGCGACCGCTACAATGAATGGCGGTAGTAGGTAGAGTTCCCTTACTTCCATCATTACTATGGCAATCAACAGTAAAATTCCGAAGACGGTTAAAGCGAAGAAGGGCATAACCATAACATTCCCAATGGGCATAACCGTTATGATATCCAGGTAGTAGCCGAAGTAGAATAGCGAGAAGCCGGCGAAAAACGTGG
>DXJA01000010.1 GCA_019056875.1 Candidatus Jordarchaeum madagascarense | reverse complement strand
TTGTGTTAAAATTGAAAAGCTTAAGGGAGTGAGTAGAAGTGGAGACAAAATCCGAAGAAATTCCCATCGAGATAGAAATGATACAGGAATACGATTATGATGATACGGTAAGACTAATGTTGTGTCTATGCGAATTAGTAGGAACAAAATTTGATGAGGATCGCTGGCAAAACACCTTTGAAAAACACTTCTTAGAACCAGAAAAATACGCGGGATTCATCGCAAGGAAAGAAGGCACACCTGTAGGTATGATTTTCGTGGAGATTAGAGGGAATTATGGGGTAATAAAAAATGTTTACATTATCCCAGAGGAAAGATACACCACACCGGTCGGCCCCATTAGGCTTCCCAAAACAGATAAACACCTAGGTGAACTCCTATTAAAAAGAGCCATTAAATTTATACAGGAAAGTGGAGGTAAAGAAGCACTAATTAATTTAAAAAGAGGAGTAACACCCGCCGAGAAACTGTATCAAAGAATCGGATTTAAAGAGAAGTACATGGTCCTCTCAAAAAAATTATAAAAAAGTAAAAAACCCAGTTTTATCATCAATAGTTCCCAAGATTTTTCTAACCAATAATTTGTAGCTGAAAAAGTTACCCCCACTGCATACTAGATAAAAAATCTAAAATTTTAACCTAGCTGGCTTAAATATAAATTTTTCAGTTTTAGCTAACTCAATTAAAAAAGTTGGAAAATCATTTCTGGATTGATCTTGTGAGAATAAAAACTATTTTGATAAAGATATCTGAGGAACCAGAATTAGCTACTAAATATATAATTCAAAAAAGGCTCATAATTGAATAATTTCGATCAATTTTGAACACAGATACCGGGAAGAGAATTTGAATATGATAATGAAGTGTGCCTACTAGAGGTGCAATAAGTAATAGTGAATCCGAAGTTGCTAAACTTTTTTTAAAATAATGTTTGAAAATCACAAGTTATGTTCTAAATACCGTTATCTTTTTCGACCGAAAGGTTTAAAAGAAGATATTTGGGAGCCCCGAAAAGGGTTTATGCGTCGCGAAGGGTTTCTTTTTCGGATATTTTTAATATTTTTGTTCCCGAAAAGAGAACCATTTTTCTATCAGAATACTGTTTTTAGTACTCCAAAGGATAATATATAAGGAATGACTAGAAATATGTCATAGTCTCCCCTTTCGAGAGGCGTTTTCTAGGAGGCAAGAACAATTGGAGACCGAAATATCAAGTATTTCAAAGGAACTCTTGCAGCGATCGATAAACGCTGAGAAATTGCGTTACTGTTATGGGTGTGGTACCTGTACAGCCAGTTGCCCTGTAGCAAAGGTAATTCCAGAAAACTTTAATCCCAGGGGACTATTACAAAAAATTTTCTTTGACTTGAGCAAAACTTTAACCGAGGATGAACTCTGGCTGTGTGCTTGGTGCTACACTTGTTATGAAAGGTGCCCGCAGGAGTTAAAAACTACCGAAATTTTTCTCTTAACCCGAAATCTTGCTGTGGAGAGAGGCTATTTTCCGCGGCAACCAACAGCTCTGATAAAGCAGATTTTGCGGTCTGGTCGAACACTCGAAATTACACCAGCACGTGACAAAAGGCGGATTGCGCTCGGATTACCGGAAATTGGTGAAACCGTTTCTGAGCAGGCATTAAAGGAAATAAAAACCATAACCGAGAAAAGCGAGACTTGGAGGGTTAGAGAGTGAGTTTAGAGTATTCGCTTTTCCCGGGGTGTGTACCCTCGGCTCGAGAATTTAGCTGCGAAATTTCGGCTAGGAAGGTTTTTGAGGTTTTGGGTATCGAACTTCACGACGTGAAGGATTTTACTTGCTGTATGCCTGCGTGTTTAGTGCATTCTTTTGACTATGCCACCGGCCTTGCGTTGACCTCTAGAAATTTCTGTGTAGCTGACGAGTTTGATAGAGATGTTTTGACTCTTTGTGTTAGCTGTTACGGTAATCTTTGGCGAGCAAAAAAACTCATGTCTGAAAACGGCGATCTGCGACGTAAGGTTGACGAACTTTTAAAAACCGTAGACAAAACTTACCAGGGCAAGGCTAGGGTTAAACACTCAATTACTGCCTTGTTTGAAGATGTTGGTTCCAAAACTCTAAAAAATATGGTTTCTAAACCGCTGAAAGGAATTAGGGCTGCTCCGTTTTACGGCTGCCATCTTATTCGACCCAAGGAATATCTATCCTTTGATGACCCGGAGTTTCCTCAAAAGCTTGATCAGCTCATCGAAGTTACCGGCGCTACCAGCGTCCTGCACAGAGAGAGAGCCGGATGCTGTATAGGCTGTGGAAGTTTCTTTGGTGAGGTTGCGGAGGAGGCTGCCTTACGTTTGAGTGTGGATATTCTGGATAGTGCTCTGGAGGGTGAGGCTGACTGTGTTATTGTGACCTGCCCCTACTGTTTCTTGCAGATTGAGATGGGGCAACTTCTACACAAGAGAAGAACGGGCGAGGCATACAATGTACCTGTGCTCCACTATACAGATTTGTTAGGTCTCTCGTTGGGAATTGAACCCAGGGAACTAGGTATCAATCTCCACAAGATAGATTCAAGCCCGCTTCTCGAAAAGATTAGATGAATTTCATTGGGAGAATGATTCTGTTGGAGAAAGTTGGTACAGTTTCAATCATCGGTGGTGGGATAGCCGGTATCCAAGCAGCTTTAGAACTAGCCAAATTAGGATTTTTGGTGTATTTGGTTGAGGAAAAACCCAGTATCGGAGGGCGTATCATAGAATTAAATTGCTCGTCATGTCAGCTTGAGGTGCCCATGGATTGTTCCGTCTGCCCAGTTATACCCAAAATAGTCGAGTGCTGCCATCTTCCGAACATTAGGCTGCTTACGAATACCCAAGTGACTGGTGTTTCTGGTTCTGCTGGAAATTTTGTGTTAAATGTTTTGAGGAAGCCCCGGTTTGTTGATGAAGACAAGTGTACTGGGTGCGGAGCGTGTACTGAGAATTGTCCTGTTGAGATATTTGACGCCTATAACATGGTTCAGGGAAAAAAGAATGCTATCTACTTTCCCCTGCCACAGGCGTTTCCTCAGATTCCAATTGTTGACAAAGAAAATTGTTTACATTTCAAGAATGGAAACTGCAACAAATGCTTGGAGGTCTGCCCAACCACTGCAATAGATTTCAAAGACGAATATATGAAGATCGGAGTTGAAAGTGATGCCATAGTACTAGCCACTGGACTTCGCATCTATGATCCAAGCGCGGTAAAGGAATACGGATACAAGAGATACAAGAATGTCATCACAATCCTAGACCTTGAACAGATGACAAGCATATACGGACCCACAGGGGGAAGAATTGTTAGAATTTCAGACCAGAGGAAGCCAAAAAGCATCGCTATTATTCAATGTGTGGGATCGAGAAGTAGAAGAACGGAGAACAATTTCTGTTCCGGCGTGTGCTGTTTATACACGGCGAAGGACGCCGCCTTGACCAAAAAGTTGAGCCCAGAAACAGAGGTTTACGTCTTTTACATCGATCTTCGAGTCTTTGGAAAGGGCTATCAGGAATTTTTAAACAAGGTCAGAAATGATTTAGGTGTGAGGTACATCAGGGGTCGCCCGGGAGGGATTTGGGAAGACCCGAAAACAAAGGATCTTATTATTAGCTTCGAAAACACGCTTAACCGGAAAGCGGAGAAGCTAAGAGTAGATATGGTTGTATTGTCCCCCGCTTTATTACCTCACCCAAGTAATCAAAAATTAGCTGAGATGTTAGGTTTAGAGTTGGATGAGGATGGGTTCTTTAAGAGCCCGAATCCAGTAGCATCACCTTGTGACACCACCTTGAAGGGTATTTTTACCTGTGGTTATTGTAGAGGACCGAGGGGAGTATCCGAATCTGCTACCCAGGCTAGTGCCGTTGCGGGAAGAGTGGCTGAAACAGTTGCTTTAACAAAACTTGGGGAGGAATAGAGATGAGGGAAGATAATCCAAACCAGGTACCGAAAACGGGAGTATTTGTATGTGAGTGTGGATCCAATATTGGTAATGTGATTAATATTTCTGAAGTCGTTGAAGCCGCTAAAGAACTCTCCGGTGTTGCCTTTGTGGAGAGCAATGTTTCCCTTTGTTCTTCTGCAGGAATAAAAAGCATAAGAGAGAGTATAAGGAATAACGGTGTGAACAGCATTGTTTTCGCAGCCTGTTCTCCTAAAAATTACGGTTCCATTTTAGAATCAGTTTGTGAGGAGGCGGGGGTTAACAAGTATCTCGTTGGCTTTGCTAACATTAGGGAGCAGTGCGCTTGGGCACACCATGATAGGCCAAAGGAGGCCACAAAGAAGGCTATTAACTCTGTAATTATGGCTGTTAAGCGGGTTCAAAAATCAGAGCCCCTGGAAGAGTTAGAAGTGGAAGTGGGGCCCTCCACGCTAATTATTGGTGGCGGTATATCTGGGATGACTGCTGCCCTTTGCTTAGCTAATCAGGGTTTCAGAGTTTTTATGGTTGAAAAGGAGCCCGAGTTAGGCGGTATGTTAAACCGGCTCCACAAGCTTTATCTTACGAATCAAAATGTTTCCGAAATTCTAAGCCCAGTTATTGATTCGGTGAGAAGTCATAAAAACATTAAACTTTTTACTTCCGCATCTTTGAAGGATGTTGAAGGGCACTTTGGTGACTTTGACATTACAGTTTCTGTTAATGGTGGGATTGAAAAATTTAAAGTGGGTACAATAATTCTAGCCACTGGAGCGGAGGCGTTAGAACCTTCTGGAATGTATGGTTACGGGAAACATGAGGGGATTGTTACCCAGCTTGAGTTAGAGCAAATTCTAAAACAGAATAAGTTGAAGCACCCGGAAAAGGTGGTTATGATTCAGTGCGTCGGAGCCCGGGGAGAAGGAAAGGTAACATATTGTTCTAGAATATGTTGTATGGTTGCCGTTAAGAACGCTACTCTGATAAAACAGTTGTATCCTGACTGTGAGGTCTATATTATTTACCGCGACCTACAAACCTATGGCAAGGAGAACGAGGAGTATCAGTCAAAAGCAAGGGAGCTGGGAATACGATTCATAGAGTACACTCCAGAGAATCAACCCGAAATTATTCCCAATGGAAACGGCAAGTTAGGGGTAAGGGTTCATCATGCTTTGCTGGGAGAGAACCTGAAAATTGACAGTGATTTGGTTGTTCTTTCCACACCCTTGATTCAACACGATGGTGGGGAAGAAATTTCAAGAATTCTTAAGGTTCCACTGGGGGCAGATGGCTTCTTCCGAGAAGCCTATATGGAAATGCGGTCAGTAGCCTTGGGTGTTAACGGCATCTACGTTTGTGGAGCTGCTCAAGGTCCGAAGAGCATTGATGAGAGTATAACCCAAGCTTACGCTGCCGCAGCATTGGCTGCAGCTCCGATGTTGCTTAGGAGAGTAAAAATTCCAGCTATAACCGCTGAAGTGGATGAAGAACTGTGTATTGGATGCCAGCTCTGTTTGGATCTCTGCCCAGCCCGTGCAATCATATTTGAGGAGGGAAAATCCATGATAATAGAAGCCATGTGCAGAGGTTGCGGAACATGCGCCGCGGGATGCCCTTCCAGAGCAATAACTATGAAGAGCTTTAGGGACGAACAAATACTCGCGGAGGTGGAAGCGGCTTTTAAAGGAGGATAAAAGAGAGGGTGGTAAGATATGAATGAAAAAAGTGAAGCAAAGCGGTTTGAGCCAAGAATACTAGCCTTCACCTGCAACTGGAGCAGCTATACCAGCGCAGACCAGGCGGGGATAAGCAGGATAGGTTATCCCCCAAACGTTCAGATAATTAGGGTTATGTGTGGTGGACAAGTGGACCCGCTCTACGTTGTGGATGCTTTCCTAAATGGGGCAGATGGAGTACTCATTGCGGGATGTCACCCTAACTACTGCCGCTACAATGGGGGAAACAGACACGCGGAAACCAGAGCCAAGTTTCTAAAAATGCTCATGGAAGAGATTGGCATTGAAACCGAAAGGTTGCGAATAGAATGGATCTCTGGGCTAGAAGGTAGAAAATTCTTGGAAGTAACCCAGAAAATGGTTGAGGAGCTTAAGCAAATGGGCCCGTTACTGGTGGAGAATGATGGGAGGGATTCCGTTTGAGCAAAGAATCGGGTGTTCTCATAATTGGTGGAGGGATAGCCGGTATCCAAGCTGCGCTCGATGTGGCCGACCAAGGGGTGAAGGCTTACCTAGTTGAGAAGACTCCGAGCGTGGGCGGTCACATGGCTATGCTGGATAAGACGTTTCCCACACTGGACTGTTCAGCTTGTATTCTCACTCCGAAAATGGTGGATGCTGGTCGGCATCCGAATGTTGAACTTCTAACATATTCTGAGGTGAGAGAGGTTAAAAGAAACGGGGAAGGTTTTCAGGTCAAGATTCTAAAGAAGCCGAGATACGTTGACATGTCCAAGTGTACGGGGTGCGGGGTCTGCGCTAGGTACTGCCCCATTGAGGTTGCTGATGATTTTAACGCCGGGATCGGCGTTCGGAAAGCGATTTATGTTCCTTTCCCTCAAGCAGTTCCCCTAAAATACACAATCGATGAGGAACACTGCATTAAATGTGAGCTTTGCAAAAGGGTGTGTGAATCCATAGGGGCCGAAGCGGTTAACTTGGATCAGGTACCCGTTGATGTCAATCTCAATGTGGGGGCGATTATTATTGCTACCGGCTACAAGCCTTTTGATGTCCGAAGAAAGAAGGCTTATGGCTACGGAAAATATTCGAACGTTTTAACCGCCTTAGAGCTGGAAAGACTACTCTCTGCAGCCGGCCCAACCGCGGGACACATTTTCAGGCTCTCGGATGGTTCCATACCCAAACGAGTTGCTTTCGTTCAGTGTGTGGGCTCAAGAGACTTGCACCACAGTTATCCCTACTGCTCCAGAGTTTGCTGCATGTACGCCATCAAGGACAGCATACTGCTGAAGGAACACATCCACGATGTTGATGTCACTATTTTCTATATGGATATTAGAACCTACGGTAAAGGCTTCGAAGAACTTTACCAAAGGGCAGAGGAGGAGTTCGGAGTCCACTTCAAACGGGGGAGAGTGGCTAGGATTTACGAAATCCCGGAAACACACAATCTGATAGTTCGAGCCGAAGACACCGAAACCGGAGAAATTATAGAGGAAGATTTCGATATGGTGATTCTCTCCGTGGGCCTAGCGCCACCAGACGGGATAACAGAATTGAGCAAAATCCTAGAAATACCCCTAGACGAGTATGGTTTCATAAGAGAAGCGGATATTAAGACAAATACTATTTCAACCAAGGTGCAAGGCGTTTTTGTGGCGGGAACCGCGCTAAGCCCGAAGGATGTGCCAGACAGCGTATCCGAAGCCAGCGCAGCAGCCATGAAGGCTGTGACATTTTTGAGAAGGAGGAAGTGATATGGAAGAAGAACCACGTATTGGATGTTACATCTGTCACTGCGGACTGAACATCGCGGGAGTCGTCGACGTTGAAAAGGTTGTCGAAGCCACAGGAAAACTTCCAGGAGTCGTGATTGCAAGGCACTATGTTTACATGTGTTCAGAGCCGGGTCAAGAAATGATAAAAAAAGACATCAAAGATCATGATTTGAACCGAGTCATTGTAGCTTCCTGCTCTCCCCAAATGCACGAACCAACTTTTCGCTCCGTAGTGGAAGAGGGAGGCTTAAACCGGTATCTTTTCGAGATGGCGAATCTCCGAGAACAGTGTTCATGGGCTCATTCCAAATATCCTGCGAAGGCTACCGATAAGGCAAAGGACCTATTGAGAATGGCTGTGGCTAAGGCTCGCTTACTGCAACCCCTAGAAAGGAGGGAGGTTCAGGTAAAACCTAAGACCCTAGTTGTGGGAGGAGGAATAACTGGGATCCAGGCAGCCTTGGAATTGGCGAATAGAGGGTTCTCCGCTTGTATTGTTGAAAAGTCACCTTACCTCGGGGGAAGAGTGGCCCAGTTAAACAGAGTTATTTTAACAAATGAGAAGGCCTCAGAGATTTTGAACCCAATGTTGAAGGAGGTAACCAACAACAGTAACATCGAAATCTTCACCAACACGGAAATTGAGGAAATCGGCGGATACATTGGTAACTTCGAAATAAAACTAAAGAGAAAACCTAGATTTGTCAAGGAAAATTGTAACCTGTGCAGGAAATGTATCGATGTGTGCCCGGTTGAGGTGCCAGACGAATTTAATTTTGGTTTAAACAATAGAAAGGCTATCTACATACCTTACGATGATGCGGTTCCCAGTATCCTTACCATCGACGAAGCTAACTGCACACGCTGTGGGGAATGTGTTAAAGTCTGCGAGAAAAATGCTCTGTCTTTGGATAGCAAACCCGAAGTAAAAGAGATTTCCGTGGGAACCATAATTATCGCCACTGGCTATGATCCGTATACACCAGTTAATGAATACGGCTTTGGAGAGTATGAGGATATAATCACCCAGTTTCAATTAGAGAGGATGCTTAGCAGTAATGGTCCCAATGGAGGTCAATTGACGCAACCATCAAATGGTAGAGTGCCTAAGAGTGTTGTTTTCCTACTTTGTGTGGGTTCCAGAAATCCCGAAAGGCCATACTGTTCTAGGGTTTGCTGCTCCGTTGCTCTGAAAAACGCAATGCTCATCAAAGAAGAGTATCCGGAAACAGAGGTCTTTATACTCTACAGAGACATTCGATCCTTCAGTAAGAGTCAGGAAGAGTTTTACGGAGACGCCAGAATGGCGGGTATAAACTTCTTCAAGTACCGGACCGATAACCCTCCGAAGATTATTGAATCAGAAGACTCACAGATTCAGGTGCTGGTTTCCGATCCCACTCTGGGAATGACCATTGAGATTCCCGCCGATCTACTGGTTCTTGCCGAGGCTATAATGCCCAGAAAGGATGCTGCAGAACTGGGTTCCAAAATGGGCGTTACACGCACCCCAGACGGGTTTTTCCGGGAGGCACACCCGAAACTCAAGCCCCTTGACACAAATTCTGACGGAATCTATCTCGCCGGTGCCGCCCAGTTCCCCAAAGACATCACTGAGTGTATGATTCAAGCCAGTGGAGCAGCTGCAAGAGCAGCCATTCCGATGTCTAAGGGTAAGGTTGAGGTAGAGCCAATAGTAGCCCAAGTCAATCAAGACTTGTGCATCGAGTGCGGAACCTGTGAGAGCATATGTCCCTACGGGGCAATAAAAAAGGGTGAGGAAGGAAAAGCGGAGGTTACGGAGGTTCTTTGCAAGGGGTGCGGTACCTGTGCGGCGAGCTGCCCGGCGAGAGCTATTACCATATTTCATTTCACAGATGATCAGATTCTAGCTCAATCACTCGCAGTAATAGGGAGGAAAAATTATGAGTTATGAACCGAAAATTGTGGGATTTCTATGCAACTGGTGCGCCTACTCCGCAGCCGATCTGGCCGGAATGAGCAGACTTAGTTATCCTCCAACAATACGTATTGTGAGATTGATGTGTAGTGGGAGAATTGATCCAGTCATCGTGGTAGAGACTCTTGCAAGCGGTGTAGACGGCGTGCTAATCGCGGGCTGTCTTCCAGGTGATTGCCACTACTTGGAGGGTAATCTTAATGCTGAGGTTAAAATAAAAATGTTGAAAAAGCTCATAGCCAAAACCGGTTTCGATCCGGAGCGACTACGCCTTGAGTGGATTCCCGCTTCAGGGGGAAACCTTTTTGCAGAAGTTATTACAGACTTCACCAATCAGTTAAGCTCCATGGGTCCGTCACCCTTGGCTGGAGAGAACCCAGACCAGACGGTATTGGAACAGTTGATGGCGGTTAGGGACACAGTGGCGGATGCACGTTTGCGAGAACTAATTGGTAAAGAGAGACAAGTTACTGAGAAGGAGAACGTTTACGGAGAAAAAATACCCAAGGAAGACTTCGAGAGAAGGTCAATCGGTTACATGGATGATGAGTATGAACGCCACAGAATTCTCCGCCTAGTAAAAGACAAGCCTTCTTCTGTTAAGGAATTATCTCAAAGATTGGATTTGAGTCCTGATAAAGTGCTTCGACATATTGCAATTATGCGGCGGAAAAATTTAGTGGCGGTGGATAGAATCGAGGAGAGAGCTCCTCGGTACACAGCGCTGGAGGTGGGATGATGGCGGACAAGGTTGGAGCAGTACTGGTTGTTGGTGGTGGAATCTCGGGAATCCAAGCTTCACTTGACCTAGCAGATTCCGGGTTTAAAGTCTATTTGATGGACGAGTCACCCTCCATAGGTGGAGTGATGGCACAACTTGACAAGACTTTTCCGACAAACGATTGTGCCATGTGTATTCTTGCACCAAAGCTGGTAGGTTCAGGAAGACATTCCAATATCCAACTTTTAACAAACGCTTCTATAAAAAAGGTTGAGGGGAAGGCTGGAAATTTCAAAGTAACCATCTCCAAGAGACCCAGACGCGTTAACGAGGCGAAATGTACGGGATGCGGAGTCTGTGCACAATGGTGCCCGGTTGAGGCCATTGACGAGTTCAATGAAGGCTTAGGCGACAGGGGAGGAATATATGTTAAGTACCCACAGGCAGTCCCGCTGGTTTACTTAATTGATAAAGAGAAGTGTATCGGATGCGGGATATGTAGTGAGGTGTGCAGAGCGAAGGCGATTGAATATGAGCAGGAAGAAAAGGACTTAACCTTAGAGGTGGGTTCCATCATATTATCACCGGGATTTGACGAATTCGAACCAGAAGCTCTTCAAGAATATGGTTATGGACGATTTCCTAACGTGGTGTCAAGCATCGATTTTGAACGCATACTGAGTGCCTCCGGGCCTTATGGAGGGTTGGTTATCCGCCCGTATGATGGTGTGATTCCCAGAAATATTGCGTTTGTACAGTGTGTGGGTTCCCGTGACACCCGTTTGGGAAACAATTACTGTTCTGCTGCCTGTTGCATGTTCTCAATTAAGGAGGCGGTCATCGCCAAAGAGCATACCCAGGACCCTCTTGAGTGTACCATATTTTTCATAGACATGCGTTCATACGGAAAAGAGTTCGACGAATACTATGAAAGAGCTGAAAAGGAATATGGGGTTAGATTCATCAGATCCAGAATTGCGAGTGTAGTGGAAATACCTGAATCACGAAACCTTCTTGTAAAATATACTGAAGACGGAGAGCCTAAAGAGGAAGAATTCGAACTTGTGGTGCTCTCGGTAGGCATGAAACCGCCCAAGAATGCGAAGGGCATGGCGGAAAAACTGGGCATAGCTCTTAACGAATACGGTTTTTGTGACACTAAGGAGTTTTCCCCTCTTGAAACCTCGATACCGGGAATTTATGTTTGTGGTGCTTTCTCTTCGCCCAAAGATATTCCCGATAGTGTAGCGCAAGCAAGCGGCGCCGCCTCAAAGGCTGGAGGCCTCATATCCTCGGTGAGAGGAAAGCTGATAGTTGCAAAGAAATATCCGCCAGAGAAGGATGTTGAAGAAAAGGAACCTCGAATCGGAGTCTTCATCTGCCACTGCGGAATAAACATAGGCGGAGTGGTTGATGTTCCCAGAGTTGTGGAGTATGTTAAGACACTTCCAAACGTTGTTTATGCGGAACATAATCTTTACACCTGCTCACAGGACACTGGAGCGCGGATGGTGGAAAACATCAAAGAACATGATCTTAACCGCGTGGTAGTTGCTTCCTGCACTCCGAGAACACATGAACCCCTCTTCCGGGATAATTGTCGCGAGGGAGGTCTCAATCCCTATCTCTTCGAAATGGCGAACATACGAGACCAGTGCTCCTGGGTCCACATGCATGAACCAAAAAAAGCAACAAAGAAGGCCATGGATCTGGTTAGAGGAGCCGTGGCAAAAGCCAGATTCTTGAGACCTCTAAAAAAACCCATGATTAAAATTTCCCCCATCGGCTTAGTGATTGGCGGAGGCTTATCGGGAATAACCGCCGCTTTAGAACTAGCAGAACAGGGATTCGAAGTCCACTTGGTAGAAAAAGAAAAACAGTTTGGAGGAAACCTGCGCAGGATAAAATTCCTTCTTAACGGTGACGACCCCAGTGAAAAGCTCAATTCTCTAATAAAAAGAGTGGAGAAAAACAAGAAGATACACATTCATACTAATGCAGAGATAATAAGTGTTGAAGGGTATATTGGAAATTTCAACTCTACAATACTGTGTGATGGGGAGAAAAAGGAAATTCAGCATGGTGTAATAATTGTGGCCACGGGAGCCGCTGAGCATAAACCGAAGGAGTATCTGTATGGAGAAGACCCTAGAGTAGTGACACAGTTAGAACTGGAGGAAAAATTAGCGGAGGGAAAACTTGACGCCGAAACCATAGTTATGATACAGTGTATCGGTTCAAGAAACAGTGAACACCCGAGTTGCTCAAGAGTCTGTTGCACAAATGCGGTTAAGAACGCGTTGAAAATCAAAGAATCAAATCCGAAATCAGAAGTTTACGTACTTTACAAAGATATGAGAACATATGGTTTCCGAGAAAAATACTACCAAGAAGCCATGAGACGAGGAGTTATATTCATTCGCTACGATGACAAGCATAAACCCGAGGTTACCAATGAGGGAAAACTGAAGGTACTGGTTAGAGACCCTATTCTTAAGAAAAAAATCCTAATGGAACCGGATCTACTTGTGTTAAGCGCGGGAATACTCGCGAACCCGGATAATAAAAATTTGGGGCAGATACTTAAGGTTCCCCTTGGTAAGGAGGGATTCTTTTTAGAGGCACATATGAAGCTTCGTCCAGTTGATTTTGCCACTGATGGAGTGTTTCTCTGTGGACTTGCGCAGTCGCCAAAATTCATAGATGAGAGCATCTCTCAAGCGTGTGGTGCAGCCGCACGGGCAATCACTGTTCTGTCCAAGGAAGCATTAGAAATTGAGGGAGCGATAGCCAGAGTTGATGAGGATTATTGCGCTGGGTGCAAGGTCTGTGTGTCTATTTGCGAAAGCGGTGCTGCACAAATTGTAGAAAAGAACGGGAGGCAGGTCTCAAACGTGATAGAAGCCCTTTGTAAGGGGTGCGGATTGTGCGCTGCTGCTTGTCCCTCAGGAGCAATAACCATAGAACACTTTACTGATAAACAGATTCTGGCTCAGGTTAGAGCAATACTAGGAGGTGGGTAATATGGCCGAATTTGAACCCAAAATAGTTGCGTTCTGCTGTAGCTGGTGTAGTTACGCCGGCGCCGATCTGGCGGGAGTAAGTAGACTGCAATATCCCGCAAACATCGAAATAATTAGAGTTATGTGTAGCGGTAGGATAGACCCAACTTTTGTTCTGGAAGCCTTTACCAATGGTGCCGACGGAGTCCTAGTGGCGGGGTGTCACATTCCTTCAGATTGTCATTATCTTTCGGGTAATCTGAGAGCTCAGCGCAGGATCGCTATGACTATAAACCTGCTAAAACAGTTTGGCATTGAACCGGAGAGATTGAGACTGGAATGGGTTTCTGCTTCAGAGGGGGACAAATTTGCATCTGTGGTAAAGGAGATGACTGAGAAGATAAAAGAGTTGGGTCCGAGCCCCCTTAGGGATGGAGGTGAGGTATAATGACTGAAGAGAACGAGAGTGAAGTCATCAGACTATCGGAGACTGACCCCCAATTCAAGTATGAACTCAGCAAAAACTCGGAAATAGAAAACCTTATGCTCTGTATGCAGTGTGGCACCTGCACGGCGGACTGCCCTGTTGCTCGATTCAGTGGCACCTATAGACCCCTAAAGATGCTGAGGATGGCTCTGCTCGGAATGAAGTCTGATGTACTGTCGGCTGACGAGCTTTGGCTCTGCGCCTCCTGCTACACCTGTACCGACCGCTGTCCGAGAGGGGTAGAGTTTGCCAGTGTACTGCGGGTTCTCAGAAACATAGCGGTTGGGGAAGGATACATTCCTGACGGTTTTAAGGAATTGGGGCTTAATGTTCTGGAAACTGGTTACGCTTATGAAATTTCAGATTCTAGAATGAGAAAAAGAGAGAACGCAGGGCTTCCCCCGCTGCCCAAGTCTAATTCTAAAAGCATTGCTAGACTCGCCAAACTTGTAGGATTCTTAAAGCAGGTTAAAAAGAGAGAAGGAGGGAAATAAAATTCCAGAATCAACCTACCTGTTCTATCTAGGATGCTTAATTCCTTACAGGGTTCCCAGCTATGAGATAGCCGCCAGAAAGGCTCTCCAAAAATTGGATATAGAGTTAAGAGAGATGCCGGAGTTTAACTGTTGTGGTCTACCTGTGGATCCCATTAACCACGAAATGATGCTCGTCTTAGCTGCACGGAACCTTTGTTTGGCCGAACAAGAAGAACTTGACATAATGACCCTGTGCCCCGGCTGTAACGGTACCCTCCACAAAGTGAATAGGATTCTCAAAGAAAATGACAGCGTCAGAGAAAAGGTTAATAGTTTTCTAAAGGAGGACGGGATGGAGTTCAAAGGCACTATAGAGGTTAAGCATCTGATTCAGGTGCTCACGGAAACTGTGGGTCCTGACGTGATTAAAGAAAAAATCGTAAACCCCCTCAACGGTCTTAAGGTTGGAGAGCACTATGGTTGTCACATTCTGCGACCAATGGAATACATGGGTTTTGACAATTCGGAGAACCCAGTGGTTTTGAGGGAATTAATTGAGCCCACGGGAGCTACTTGCTTAGATTACGTGAATAAGACCGAGTGCTGTGGTTATCCCATAATGGCAATAGATGAAAAGATTCCATTTCAACTGGCAAGAGACAAACTTAGGCACATGAAGGAGGCGGGTGTCGAAGCGCTGGTTACTATTTGTCCCTCCTGTTACCTTGCTTTCGATGTTAATCAGTCTAGGATAGAGAAACTGTTTAACGAGGAATTCGGGCTTCCGGTGCTTCACTATCCAGAGCTGTTAGCATTAGCTTTAGGAATCAAGGCGGATGAGCTGGGGTTTAATGATCATAGAGTTAAGGTTTCAAAAGCAATTGAAAGGTGATTTGGGAGGCAGAAGTGTTGTCTGAGAATTTAAGGAAAAGACTGGAAGCGGCTTTCGGACTTCTCGGAAATATGCGTGTTCGATGGTTGATTGGGAGAAGCCAAGCCCTCCTGGAATCAGGTAGTATCAGTGAGGAAGAGTTGGAGTCGCTTATGAGGAGTGTTATGAGAGAGGAGTTGGAGAGATGGCTTATCATGAAGGAGATTGAGAGACGAGGCCCACTTTCAGTTAAGGAAATTTCGGAGTCAACCAGTCTATCGGAACAGGCAATAGTGGAACACATACTCGCTTTGAGGAGATTTGGTCGTATTAATTCAATCGGTGAGAAGGAGAACTGGTATTTGTATGATTTATCAAAATGAAGGAGTTGAAATCAATCATAAGGGGATGAGTGGAAATGACTGAAGCAGATTCTTCTGATAAGAAGCAAACAGTTCTTAAATTCCGGGACTTGGACACAAGTCTCAGAGAGGAGATAAGCAAGATTCCGGGATGCGATAAATTGATGCTCTGCTTCCAATGTGGAACTTGCAGCGCTGACTGCCCTATTGGGAGACACTTGGAAGAGTACAAGCCCAGAATGATAGCAATAATGACGAAGCTCGGATTAAAAAATACGCTCTTCTCCGGAGATTTATTGTGGCTGTGTACCCAGTGTTACACCTGTCTCGAGAGATGCCCCCAAGACGTGGAGCTAGCGGAAATAATCTCGGCCCTAAGAGGAGTGGCGGTTCGAGAAGGTTATTTGCATCCTTCATTCAAGAAGGTTATTGAAGCCCTAGCTGACCACGGATACATCTATGAAATAACAGAATTCTTAGAAGAGGAACGAGAGATGATGGATCTACCCTCAGCACCCAAAGTAAACATCGATGAGGTCAGGAAAATCATAAGGAAAACCGGCCTCGACAAACTAATAGAATTAGAACTGAAGGAGGATTAACTATAATGAGGTACGCTTTTTTTGTGGGCTGCACAACACTGGCTAGGCTCCCGAGCTATGAGATTTCAATTAGAAAAGTCACTGAGGCTCTGGGCATAGAACTCGCCGATATGGAAGGTTCTGGATGTTGCGGAACCACCCATTTGAAGTCCATAGATCGCAAAACGGGCCTCGCCCTAGCTGCCCGGAACATATCCATCGCTGAGGACATGGGAATGGACATCATTACGTTGTGCAATGGTTGCACCGAGGTTCTCACAGATGCGAATAATACGCTAAAAGAGGATGGGGAGCTCAGAGATGAAGTGAATAGCATTCTCTCAGAGGTGGATCGTGAGTTTAGAGGAACGGTAAGAGTAAAACATTTTGTTAGAGCGTTTTTGGAGGATTTAGGAGTAGACAAGATTAAAGACCACGTTTCGAATAATCTGGACGGTTTGAGGGTGGCTGTACATTATGGTTGCCACCTATTGAAGCCGTTAAAGATAATGAACTTTGACGACCCGGAGGACCCAACCTCCCTAGATGAACTGGTTAACATTACCGGAGCAGCCAGTGTGGATTATCCGGGTAAACTGGACTGCTGCACCGCTCCACTACTAACACTGAGACGCAGAAACGAATTGGCTGTAGAAATCGCCAGGGAAAAGCTGTCAACAGTGAAAAAATACGCAGATATAATGATCACAGTTTGCCCCTTCTGCTACCTGATGTATGAGCAGAGTCAACTGCCCCCGAACGAATCTTACGATATTCCCATTGTGCATTATTCTCAGCTCTTGGGTTTAGCAATGGGGATTGACTTCCAAGATTTAGCCCTCAACGAAAACCGCATAGACACATCAATAATCAAAAACTTCTCAAAATAGCCTCTATAAATAAACAATTTAATCATCTATTTTTTCGCTCTTTACTTCAGTCTCTCTTCAATATTCCGAAAAATACTGGTTTTTGCTATTTTTAAAAATAAAACTCATATATTGGTTAATAAAATAATCAGAAACAATAAAAAAGAACAAAAGCTAACGTAAATGGGTATCTCATCCCAAATACTTGGTGAAAAGGTGGTGCGTTTGGCGGAATCTGATACAGAAAAAACAGTTGTAGAAGCGGAAAAACTGGACCCCACGTTTCTGAGAAAGATATTGAGACATCCCGGCGGTGAACAGATCCTCGTTTGTTTCCAATGTGGGGTTTGTAGCTCCAGTTGCCCTTTAAGGTTGATAAATCCCGAGTACAATCCGAGAAAAATTGTTAAAAAAGCCATTCTTGGTATGAAGGATCAGGTGCTTTCCAGCGATTTTGTCTGGTTCTGCGCGGATTGTAACGCTTGCACCGAGCGATGTCCTCAAGGCGTTAATCCTTCAGAGGTTATGAAGGCAATTAAGAACGTGGCGATAGAGGAGGGAATTGTACCGGCTGCGGTTAAGAAGATTGTGGAGAACTTGGAGGAGCATGGAAGATTATATCCCTTAGAAGATTTCAATCAGGAAGAGAGGGAGATGCTGGATTTACCAGAACTTGAACCGGATGTCAAGGTTTTCAAGATTGACCGAAAAAAGTTGTTGGGTGATAAAACTTGAGTGAGAGAGAGTTTGCATTATTTTTAGGATGTACCATTCCGGTGAGGTGTCTCGGTTACGAGGTGTCCACTAGGAGGGTTGCGGAGGAGCTGGGGATCAAACTGGTTGACCTTAACTTTTCTTGCTGCGGCTATCCCCTAAAACATGTGGACGTCGTTACTGCTAAATCGATGGCTACGGCAAACCTCGCACTTGCCGAGTCTAAAAATCTTAATGTACTTACTATTTGTAGCGCCTGTGCCGCAACACTGACCGATGCTAGTGTTAATAGAGATAATCCAGTGGGTGAAAAGGTTAAAACAATGGTTGAAAAGCAGGAATTAAGCTACAGTGGATCGATTTGGATTAAGCACTTTGTAAGATACTTGTATGATGATTATGGTGTCGATAATATAAGAGAGCATGTGAGGGTTCCTCTAAAAAACCTTAGGATAGCTATACATTATGGTTGCCACTATCTGAGACCATCTGAAATATATGACGAATTTGATGATCCTGAACATCCTAAGAGTGTGCATGAAATTGTTGAGGCTCTTGGCGCTACCGTTGTGGATTATGCCGGTGAGCTTGATTGCTGTGGAGGAGGTACCATAGCCTTCAACCAAAAATTGGGTGCCACCTTAGCTAAGAAGAAACTTGATAACGTTAAGAAAGCCAATGTAGATGCTTTGGTATTGTTCTGCCCATTCTGTTCAATAATGTATGATGGACACCAAAGATTTATCGAGGAAGAATTCAAATGCGAGCCCTATAACATTCCTGTTCTCTTCCTACCTCAGCTTATGGGTTTAGCTTTTGGTATAGATCCTGCAGATTTGGGATTCGAGTATAATGTGGGGGATGTGCAACCCCTATTAAATAAAATAGGTGAATTGAAATGATTGGCGTTTATATTTGTGAGTGTGGAGGAAACATTGGAGATGTTGTTGACGTTAACGCAGTGAAGGAAGCTATTCAAAAAATTCCTGAAGTTAAAACCGTGAGAATTAACCGGTTTCTATGCTCCAAACTGGGCTTAAAGATGATAATAGACTCGGTGAAGAAACAGAATCTGGACCGGGTGGTTGTGGCTTCCTGTTCTCCCCACATGCATGAAGAGACTTTCCGAGAAGCAGTAGTTGAAGCGGGACTTAATCCGTACATGTTTGTTCACACGAATATCCGGGAACAAGACTCATGGGTAACAAAGGATAAGAGGAAGGCTACAGAAAAGGCGATAGCAATACTGTCGGGAGCAGTGGGCAGAGCGAGAAAATTGGAGCCGCTCCAACAGTCGAGGGTTAAAATTTCCAGAGATGTTATGATTATCGGCGGTGGCATAGCGGGAATAACTGCAGCCTTGCAGCTGGCGAATTCAGGATACCATGCCATACTCGTAGAGAAAAATCCGAGCATCGGAGGGAAAATGGCGCAGCTCAGCAAGGTTTTTCCCACCCTTGACTGCGCACCCTGTATTCTCAGTCCAAGGATGGCTGACGTTGACAAGAACCCCAACATTACGCTATTAACCAGTTCAGAGGTTGAGCAGGTATCCGGTGGACCCGGCAATTACGAGGTAAAGGTTAGGATTAAGCCCAGAGGAGTTGATGTTGAAAAGTGTTTGAGATGCGGCAAGTGTGAAAAGGTTTGTGAGGTCGAGGTTCTAGACGAGTACGAAGCAGGACTCTACACTCGCAAGGCAATACACCTGCCATTCGCACAAGCCGTTCCCGCAGCATACTGCATCGACTTTGAGAACTGTACGAGATGTGGCTCCTGTCAGGAAGAGTGCCCCGCGGAGGCTATAAACATAAATGAGGAAGAGAGAGAAGAAACCTACAACGTGGGTGCAATCATAGTTACCACAGGCTACGATATTCTCGAAAAGGGAGAGATAGAAAGATACAAGGTTGACGACGAATCCACCATAACCTCACTCCAGTTAGAGAGACTGATCGAAAATGAGCTCGCAGCAGGAGAGGTTCTGAAAAATTCCAAGGGCAAACGCATAAAGGACGTGGCGTTCATTCTCTGTGTAGGCTCTAGAAACCCTCACAAAGGAGTTCCCTACTGTAGCAAGGTGTGCTGTCCCTATGCGGTTAAGGAAGCCATACTATTGAAAAAAACTCTGCCTTATCTTAGAATCTGGATATACTATATTGACCTGAGGATGTCTGGTCGCGGTTACGAGGAACTCTACAGACAGGCACGTGAAATGAACATAAACTTCATCCACGGCAAGCCAGCAGAAGTGAGCGTTGATCCCGACTCGGGAAGGCTTCAGATCATCGCTGAAGACATTGATACCGGACAGATAATAAAGAACGCTTTGGATCTGGTTGTTTTGTGCCCTGCCATGGTTCCCACCAGCGACCTAAGCGATTTAGCGGGCAGACTTAACATCTCGGTTGGAGAGGACGGGTTCATCGCGGAAAAACACATCAAACTTAACCCGGTGTCAACTCTGAGAGAAGGCATATTCGCCGCGGGAACAGTCCTCGGACCCAAAGACATCAGAGAGTCAGTGGTGGACGCCAGATCAACCGCCGCCCAAGCAATTGAATTCCTGGGAGAAGGTTACAAGGACATCAGCCCCATAAAAGCCCAACTAGTAGGGGAATGTTACGGAGTAGGCGAATGCGTAAAAGTTTGCCCCCACAACGCAATAACACTAAACGAACAAGGGAAGGCTCAGATAAACATTCTTGCCTGCAACGGTTGCGGAGCCTGCATCCCTGCATGCCCACACAACGCCTTGGAACTAGCACACTACACAAAGGAGCAAATATTGGAAGAAGTAAGAGGACTCCTCTCCGTACCATCCGAGGACATGAAGATTATCGGATTCTTCGGTGACTCCACAGCTTATCCTGCAGCCGACACAGCCGGCGTTTCACGTCTGAATTATCCGCCCAATTTACTAATCGTAAGAGTGCCATCCACAGCGCTTTTAGACACGGACACCTTGATTAAAACACTTGAGATGGGTGCAGATGGAATCATGCTGTGTGAAAACGGAGACACCAGAGAAGGAGAAATAACTGAGCAAAACGTAAAGAAGGCCCAAGCCAAGCTCGAGGAAAGGGGAATGGAAAAAGATAGAATATTCTACCAACCCCTCGCAATACCCGCATACAAGGCCCTCCCCTACCTAGTGGAAACATATCTTTCAAGAATCAAAAGAATAGGAAAAATAGGAGCTAAAGCCGCACCACCTCTCTAAAGGTTAATCGTAACCATCAGAAACTAACTCATACAGCTTTTTTTATTTCATAGTTTATAACAATCCTGATAAATAAAAAACAGCATTTGGATTTTCTGTCCATTCAATGTAGTACTACAAACTCTAGTAAAAAGAGAGAAAAAGAGATTAGCCCCGACTCAGTCCATATGACTTCTACAACCTATTTGCCTACGCCTACAAACCAAGATTAATCTAACTGACTGCCTTGACAACAAAACTAATATATTGAATATTCCTAATAGTAATAATAAGTTTGAAAAGGTAGGGGTGATTGGAAAATGTCTAGAAAGCGCTGCTAACTGGTACGGCTGGAGGAATAATAGGATCTGTAACGGCAGCCTTTGGGATAGTATGGATTCTCATAAATAACACATTTCTAACTGAATTAAACAATTATGTAATGCTAAGAAATTTATACCTCACTGAATTGTTTTTTCCAATGATATTTGATTTTCCCTTAGTTCTCACACTTTATCCTTCTTCGTTGTCGTTAGTTGTATCATCGTCTATATTGGCCATATTGCTTACCGTGACCGGCATTCTCATCGGTATTGGTTTCTACGGTACCTACAAAATTGGAGGAGGAGCCATGGGTTTAGTGGGACTCATCTTCAGCAGTATAGGAATCACATTGGGAGCTTTGCTTATAATTATTGGAAATCTCACGACTGAGTATACTGAGTATATGTGGGTTCAAACGTGTGTGCCTATATTTTTCATTTGGCCCATACCTGTATCTTCCCCGAATTTTCCCGCTACTTGGATAGGTTTTGCGGTAATGGGTCTTGCCTTAATACTACTTGGTTCGGCTAGTATAGCGGTACGTGAAATGACGGGAAATCCCTCGGCTTCCTTAGCTGCGGGAATTTTGAGCATCATAGGTGCAGGATTTTTCATTACAGGTTTCCTAATATATTACTCAATACTCACTATGGACTTGGGCTGATATTCGGTGGCCTAATATATTACTTAATATTCATTATAGGCTTCGGACTGATATTCGTAGTATTCATTCTTTGGACCGTAGCTTTCTACTACTCAAGAAGGATAAAATTTCTTGGAAGAATACAAACAAATCATCTACATTTTTTTATTGTCAAGTTTTATTGACCCGGTCACTTAACTAGAGGTTACTCTAAATGCTGGGGGGTTATTTTTCATCAAGAAGTCAACTTAAGCCAAAAATTGAGTCTATGCGGAAAGTGATGCGTTTTTCGTTTTTTCATTGTTCACCTGTTTTTTTGGAGGTTATTTTTTCGTTAGTTTATCGAGCAGCCCTAGGACTCCCAGAGCAAAGAATGCTAATCTTATAAATGTTAAAACTGATGATGGAAAGTGCTAGATAAGTTGATGGTTCGTAAAAACCAGTGTTCACAGTGTTTATTGACAATTCTACCACGCTTTCTCCACTTTTTAACTCTTCATCAATTATGGATTTTTTCTCCTTTTCCTTGAGTTTTTCCAGAGTGTAGAAATCTGATAGGTCGTTGAGCCAGTCTCTAAGGTTTATTGCGGCGAGCTTAGCTAGGTGGACGCTCCCATAATAACTATGAATCCGACTTTCTCCGTGACTTGGAAAATCTTGCAATAAAATAAATTTAACATTGTCAAGATAACATTTTAGTATAAAACGAGACTTATTATGTTTGAAATGGGTAGAACTCATATTGGAGATTCTTCAGTACAATTTGAGATTACAAAAAGTGTAAGGAGGATAAGATATGAGTGAGAAGATTAAGAGAGTTGCCATGATTGGTGCAGGGTTTATGGGCAAGCAGATTTCTGCCTGGGTAGCGACGCATGGTTATGCTTTACGCATTTATGATAACAGCCCTGAGGCTTTGGAGAAAACAGAGGAATTCGTGACCCAGACTGTGGAATTTTACTTTATGCCAGAGGAAGTCCAGGGAGACCCAAAAGAAGTGCTTGCAAATATCACCTACCACGATAAGCTTTCCGAAGCGGTTGCGGATGCAGACCTCGTTATTGAAGCAGTGCCCGAGATTCTGGAGTTAAAGAAGGAAGTTTTCGCCCAGATTGACAAGGCAGCACCGTCCCACGCGATCATCGCCACTAACAGTTCCTCGATTCCTGTCTCAAAAATCGAGGACGCAGTAAAACGAAAGGATAAGGTCTTGAACATTCACTTTTACGCTCCGATCTACCAGCGATACATGGTGGATATCATGAGGGGGACAGAAACGAGCGACGAGACCTTTGAGAAGGGGGGGGAGTGGATTGAGAGCATTGACTGTGTGCCGCTCAAGGTGATGAAGGAGTGTCTAGGCTTTGTCTTTAACAGGGTCTGGCGCGCAGTCAAGAAAGAATGTCTAAAAATATGGGCTGGGGGGTACGCTGATTTCAAAGATGTTGACCGTGGGTGGAGAATATTCAGTGGCATGAATACTGGACCTTTTGCACTGATGGATGCTGTGGGGCTGGATGTTGTCTATGATATTGAAATGTCTTACTATAATGAGAGCGGCAATCCTGATGACAAACCACCACAAGCGTTGAAGGATATGATCGACAGAGGCGAGTTGGGTATGAAGTCCGGTAAGGGTTTCTATGACTGGACGCCACCACTAGAGTTTACCTCTGAAGGATTCATCAAGCCTAAGAAGAAAAAGTAGCGTTAAATTTTCCTGAATGTTAAGAGGTGTAATTCACCTCTCATTTTTGCATTTGTCGATAACTGCCGCATAGCAGTCATAAGAGTTATTTAGGTTAGATAGTGATTTTATCTTTTAATGAGATAAGTTGAGAGGAGGTAGAATTATGGATCCGAAAGATGTTAAGAGCGCGGTAGTGGTTGGGGCAGGGGTTATGGGTCATTCCATTGCCCAAGTCTTGGCTCAAGCCGGAATTGAAGTTGGTCTTGTGGATTTAACTAAAGAGGCTCTAGAGCGTGCTATAAACCTGATAAAATCTAATCTGGATATACTGGCAGAGTTCAACCGTTTACCCAATGATGAGATTCCTGCGATTCTTGAGCGTATCCATCCCTCCACGGATCTGGTTTCTGCGGCTCAGGGGGTTGATTTCGCCCTGGAGGTGGTGGTGGAGGTTGCTGACGTGAAGAAAAAGGTTTTCTCGCAATTGGATGAAATCTGTTCCGAGGACATTGTTTTAGCCAGCAATACCTCGGGATTAGATATTTTTAGCATTGCGGAGGTTAAAAATCCTGAACGGCTGGTGATCTCCCATTGGTTCGCTCCGCCGCACATAATTCCCTTGGTAGAGGTGGTTCCGGGACCGAAGACCTCTCCGGATGTGGTAGCCTTTACCGCAGGGTTGATGAAAAGGCTGGGCAAGAAACCCGTAGTAATGAAAGAGTTTGTGCGCTCCTTCATTGTCAACCGGATTCAGAACCAAATCTCTCTTGCGGTTTTGGAGATGCTGGAGAAAGGCTGGGCGACCCCGCAGGAAATCGATATGGCTGTAAAGAATAGTCTGGGAATCCGACTTCCCATCGTGGGGGTAGTTCAGACTTACGACTTTACCGGACTTGATTTAGTGCTCGATATAATGAAGAGTTACGGGGTGAGCCATCCCCTCTTCGAGGAAAAGGTGAAGCAAGGACATCTCGGGGCGAAAACCTCTAAGGGCCTCTATGATTACGGGGGACGGAGCGAGGAGGAAATCCTCAAAAAGAGAGATAGACTGTACCTAAGAATGCTTGATTATCTGGAGCATATAAGCGCCTTTGAATCAGTTTAGATGAAGGGTATTGCCAAGTAAAAGTTTGTAGTATTGGAGGAATAATGAAAATTTAAACCATTATGAAGTGGACTTCTTTTTTAAGAAGAGGTAAGGTTCGTCTATCCGACTTTCCTTTTCTTTTACTGTAACTAGCGGCGGTTCTTCATCGACGGCTCTACCGGGTACATATTCAAACAAGGGGCTAAGCTCCTTGTTAAGCATGTGGAACAGCTTAGACACAGGAATTTCCATTGGGCATACGTCTTGACACTGCCCGCAGTTAACACACGAGTCCCCGACATGTGCTAGTCTGGTGATATGAAACAACTTGTCTGGTGGCAAAACCCCGCCAGGTATAAAGTCTCTATCTACTTCAAGGCGACACTCGATACAGTAACATATTGGACATGCATCTCTACAACTGAAGCATTTTATGCATCTGTCGAAATCTTTGAACCAGTATTCTAGTCTTTCCTCATAGTTCAAATCTTCTATTTCACTGAAATTCTTCTCTTGCCATTTTTTCGAAAGTTCTAAGGCTTCCTTTTCTTTTCTGTCTCTTTCCTCCATCGCTTCCTTGGCTGGCTTTTCAACTCTTATACAGCCTGCTTCTATTGCTTTATACATGAGTTTTGATCCTTTTTCGGTGCAGATCTCTATAAATGTAGCCTTATGGCCAGTGGTTCCCCACTTTCCGCATGCTATGTCTGCCATCCTAGGAATACTTATTTCACATCTTCTACAGTTTTCTCTTCTCCCGTAGCCTTTTTCCTCTAACTCAAATAAATCTCTCTCTTCTTTGCTTCCATCTTCAAGTTCTATTATGAATTTCCCATCGTCGATATCTTCTCTTACAATATTGTTAGGGTTTACTCTATACTCTTCTTCTATCATTTTTTCTGCAATCCTTGGTAAAAGGGTTCCTGTGCAGTTCAAACCTATCAGGATAAGGTTATCTATGTTGATCTGTTCTCTCTTTGCCAATTCGATGATTGCACGAGCATCGCACGGCTTACATGTAACCGCTATCTTCATATCTTTTGATCCTTCAAAGTAGTCCCTTATGTTCTTAGCGATGTTTAAAGGAGCACAGTGCAAAGCGCCAGCACATTCAATCACCTCTTCGGGGTCGGTGATCAAAGTCAAAACCCCATCATACCTGTTTTCATCTCTCTTTTTTACTGCTAATACGGCGTCCACAATCTTATTTTCTAGAGCAAACTTCAGCAAAGAACTAACAACCCCACCGTATTCTCCTCTTTTCAGTATCTCTTCGTCTGAAGACCAGGATAGATACAGATCACCTATCATATTTATACCACCTTCTCTATCTCTATTGCGCTGAACTTAAATTCAGGCATCTTAGAAGGAGGACCCGCAGAAGGACCTGTCAAGGTGTTTGCGGCGCATTCCGAAAAGTGAAAGGGCATAAACACAACTCCTTTCAATATATTTCTAGTTACCTTGGCAAACGTTTTTATTTCTCCTCTTCTCGATTTCAGTATTATTCTATCCCCGTTCCCTATTCCAAGTTTACGGGCGTCTTCAATGTTTATCTCAGCAAATCCGTCAGGCTGCTCGTTGTAGAGTTTACTTGTCCTTCTTGTCATGGTCCCAGTGTGAAAGTGAAACAGGGTTCTCCCATTCGTAAATACATAGGGATAATCCTCATCTGTGACTTCCAAGGGTGGTTTGTACTCTACAACCTGGAAGTGTCCTAAACCATCATCTGTTGCAAATTTTTCAACGAACATTGTCTCTGTTCCAGGGTGGTCTTCGGAAGGACAAGGCCACTGTATTCCTCCCGCTTTCTTTAACCTCTCGTACGTTATTCCATGGTACTGAGGTACACACTTCCTTATCTCCTCAAATATCTCAGCCGACGAGTTAAAACTGAAATAATCTCCAAAACCCATCACCTTCGCAAGTTCACATAATATTTGCCAGTCAGGCTTTGCATCTCCCGGTGGTTTAATCACTTTGTTTATTCTCTGCACCTTTCTATCAATACCGGTTATTGTCCCGTCCTTCTCGACCCAAGTTGCAGTCGGAAGAACCACATCTGCTAATTCGGCGGTTTCTGTCATAAATATGTCTTGAACCACCAAAAAATCCTTGCTTTCAAGCATTCTCCTCACATTATTAGTATCGGGAGCCGAAACCATTGGATTTGCTCCCACGAAATATAAAACACGGCATTTTTCCACCATATCCATGTAGGGCATTCCCGGTTTAAAAGGAAGCCCTTTTACACCCCAGAGTTCCTCAAAAATTTTTGCAGTACCCTCGTCCACAGGCTTAAATCCAGGGTAAAAAACGGGAAGAGGGCCCATGTCTCCGAATCCCTCACCGTTTCCGTGTCCTCTGAATGGGTTTACTCCAGTTCCTGGTCTTCCGTAATTCCCGGTCAACAGGGCAAGATCAGCAAGGGATTTAATGTTCTCGACACCAGTTGAATGTTGCGCAATTCCAGCATTAAAACATATAAATCCTGTTTTAGCATTAGCGTATGTACGGGCAGCCTCTTTTATCGTATCAACAGTAATGCCTGTTATTTTCTCAATTTCACTCATCTGAAGGAAGGATAAATAATTCTTCAATTCTTTAAATCCATTAGTTCTCTTTTCTATGAATTCTTTGTCTTCTAAATTCTCTTCCACTATTACTTTCATCATACCATTTATCAAAGCAACATCCGTTGCTGGGTAGGGTTGTATGAATATATCTGCTAGGTTTCTCACAGTCACTGTATTTCTGGGATCAATAACGATGATTTTTGCTCCTCTTCGTTTCGCCCTTATGAATTTTTGAAAGATGAGAGGATGAGTTTCCTGTGTGTTCGAGCCTACTGCAAGTATGCAGTCTGCGTTTTCTATACTAATCACAGAAGTGGACATAACGCCTGATCCCACTGTAGAAACCAAAGCTGGAACAGTTGTGGAATGGCAGAATCTTGAACAGTTATCCATCATGTTTGTTTTCATAACTACTCTGACGAGTTTTTGAAATACGTACAAGTCTTCATTCATGATCTTACCCGAGTTTATGAAACCAACAGAATCTGCGTCTACGCTCTTCAACTTCTCAGCAATTAACCCTAGTGCCCTTTCCCAGGAAGCTTCTTTAAATTTTCCATTCTCCTTTATTAGTGGCTTTTTCAGTCTGTCTTCATTGTATAGGAAGTTGTATGCATTTCTACCCTTCGGACAGTTTTTTCCTTCATTCACTGGGTGATTCTTCCACGGCTCTGTACCCACTATTATGCCGTCCTTGATAACGAGGTACATTCCGCAGCCGCAACCGCAGTATGGACAAACAGTAGCCATATATTCAATGGATCCGATCAACACATTCCCTCCTTTGAGAATTGACCATTAATCTGCACCTGAATCTATATGATTTGGCCCCAGTTCCCTAATTTTTTCCACAAAGTTATTAACTACTTCCACGAACCTCCCACCCTCAGAAGCGGATACCCACTCCAGATGAAGCCTCTCTGGGTTTATACCTATGGTTTCAAGCAGCTTCTTTAGCATTGAGAACCTTCTCCTAGCGTACAAATTACCTTGTATGTAGTGGCAGTCCCCTACGTGGCATCCACTTATCAAAACGCCATCTGCTCCCTTTGTTAATGCTTCAAGTATAAAGATTGGATCTATTCTGCCAGAACACATCAACCTTATTAGCTTCACGTTTGGTGAATACTGCATTCTACTTACTCCCGCCATATCAGCACCTGCATAAGCGCACCAATTACATGTCAAGGCAATTACATTTGGTTCAAAGTCCAATTTTATCACCAATGATTCTTTAGATACTATTTATCATATAC
>DXJA01000084.1 GCA_019056875.1 Candidatus Jordarchaeum madagascarense | reverse complement strand
TTGAAAAAATTTGTGAAATCTTCGAATTTTTATTAGGTTACTTTGATTTTTTAATTAACCCGTTTATGTGGTTAGCCTAGGAAATTAGTCTTGGATCACCGTTTTAATTAATTATTGATTTGGCTTATGTTTTCGTTTTTGTTTCTAAGACGCAGTTATCCCTTTGCATTTCTACTTCGAAGACACAGCGGTTATTCCGCATTTCAATTTCGAATACACAGCGATTCGCGTTGGCTTTACCGCGGAACTGGTTTATCTCCCCTACTTCGATGGCCGATAGGGTCATGGCCGCCATGAACGCAGCCATGCACATGGAACAACCTTCCTTACCCTCGGCTAATGATTGTTCGGCGAGCGGCTTATTCAAGCAGCCCTTCATTGTACATGTAATCAGATTTTTTTTAGAAAAATTCATCTCGACTTCGAAGCCAAAGGTCTTAAAAAAAGGTATAGCAATATCTAATAATTCTTGTACAGATTGAGGTGGATTTTTTCCTAATATCGGGTTTAGTGCTTCTTTTAGCTGGTGTTTCATGTCGTGTGCTATGGTTTTTGCTACCAGAGTTAGGTTTAAACCTAAGGTTTCCATGGCATCCAATATGGCAGAGTATCCATTTTTCATCCCACTAAACGTTAATCTTTTTTGGAGTTCAACCATTTGCTTTCGCCCCTTTTTGGAACATATTTTGAATCAGTTCAATTACTCTGCATTGTCTAGTTAAAATATCTGTTTTTTAATTTATTTAACTATCGCTATTTATTTTGGTGCTCCGGATTAAACTCAACAACAACCTTACGGGAGAAAAGTTAGAAGATTTCCGAGTTAACCGGTTACTTCTTCAATTAATTGGTTAACCAATTTGGGTCGTTATCCTAATAGAAGCCATTTGGATGGTCTTAGAACACAGGATTGAGCGTAAGTTTTAACTATTCAATTTGTTATTATTTCAGAGGAGGTTACCCGGTTTGCGTTTTGACAGAGCTATTAAAAGTTTAGAGAGGATGCTCAGTCTTAAACGTGAATACGATATCTTAGAAGAGAAGGAAAATGAGGAGTTTGAAGCCGGGTATATTCCAAATTGGATTTTGAATTCTAACTATTTCCAGGTGATGAGGCTTAAAAAACAGTTGTTAAAGGAGTATGAGGGGGTTTCTCTTAAGAAGGCTGTTCCGGGTACGGTTGTTTCGAATAATTTTGGAGAATGTTACTTGATTAGCTCTGAATGCCATTCGGAGTTTCACAAACCTTCTCAAGGAGCCCGGGAGGCTATTATCTCCAATCTAAAGTTCCTCCACGGAATTGGAGAAAAAACTGAAGCCGATTTGAAGAGAAGAGGTTACCAGACCATCATTGATTTAACTAGGCATCCCAAGTGGGGAAAGTTGGCTAGAGAGTTCATCCATTTACTCGATATGAACCATTTTAAAAGAGTTCAGGAAGTCATGTGGCGTTGGATTCCCAAATCACATCCCCTTTCTTTTCGATTAGCGGGATTAAACCAGGATGAGGACTTTGCAATTATAGATATTGAAACATTGGGTCTTTTTTCTAGGCCAATAATACTTTTGGGAGCCGCCCACCCCTGTGAGGGAAAGTTAAAGGTTAATCAGTATCTTGTGAGGAATATTTCAGAGGAAAACGCGGCGTTAAAAATCTTTATGGAAGAGTTAGAGCAGTATAATGCAATCATCTCTTTTAATGGCAGGTCCTTTGACATTCCATTCATTGAACAACGACTAAATTACTATGGTCTTACCTCTATTATTGATAAGGTGCATTTCGATCTTCTTCATTTTATTCGAAGAGTGTGGCGTCATATGGTTCCCAGTTGCAATCTTTCCACCATAGAGGACTATGTGTTAGGATTAACACGAAGAGACGAAGTTCCCGGAGCTTTGGTTCCTGAGTTCTATAGAGAGTATCTTGAAACAAATAATGTAGGTCCGCTGGTGGCTATTATTAATCATAACCGACAAGATGTCGTCAGTTTAGCCAAGTTATTTTCCAAGTTAAGCGAGGCACTGGTGCAATGACTGTGAAACCTGCGGATTTTCTAAACGAAATACAGCATAGTCCGTCCTACAATGGGCAAATAGAACATGTAGAAGTAATTCCAGCCAAAAAAGCAGAATTTAATGTACTTGACAAGCCTTTACCTGAACCGTTACAAAAATATCTTGAAAAAGGGGAAATAAGGCTTTACTCACATCAAGTGAGGGCGATAAATGAGGTAAGAAGGGGCAAAAAGGTAATTATTACAACACCCACAGCTTCTGGAAAAACTCTATGCTTTAATTTACCTGTTCTGGAGAAGATTCATCTTAATCCGGACGCTACTGCCTTATACTTGTATCCGTTAAAAGCTTTAACCAATGACCAGCTTAAAGTCTTAAGACGAATGGAACAGGAAACCGGAATTAACCTTAATGCGAATGTCTATGACGGGGATACCCCATCCAATCTTCGCCCGAAAATTAGGAAGGAGTCTAACATAATTCTGAGTAACCCTTATGGAATCCACCTCTACTTGCCCTGGCACAACAAGTGGACGAAGTTCTTTAGCAACCTGGCGTTCATTGTTCTGGACGAGGTGCATACTTACCGGGGTGTGTTTGGCTCAAATGTGGCCATGCTTATGAGACGCTTTCTCCGAATATGTGAATTCTATGGTTCCAATCCTCAGATAATACTCTCCTCCGCGACAATCGCGAATCCTGAAGAACTCGCATCAAAACTCACTGGGAAAAAATTTGAAGTTATTTCTGAGGATGGATCGGCCCATGGAAAAAGATACTTCGTGTTCTGGAATGCCCCCCTAATCGGAAAAGGTGTCCGAGGCTCTCCACACCAAGAAACTAAAAATCTTCTAGCTAATCAAGTAGCAAAAAACATTCAGACTCTTTGTTTCACTGTTTCTCGAAAAATGGCTGAGCTAATAGCCAGATGGACTAGAGAAGAAATTCCACAACTAAAGGAAAGGATAACCGCGTATAGAGCGGGATATCTTCCCTACGAAAGAAGAGAAATTGAAAAAATGTTAAGAGAGAAGCAACTTTTGGGTGTGGCATCCACCAGCGCTTTAGAACTGGGTATAGACATTGGTTCCCTAGACTCGGTAATAATTTCGGGCTATCCAGGAACCATAATATCCACCTGGCAACAGGCGGGTAGAGCGGGTAGAGGAATAGAGGACGCTCTTATTACCCTAGTAGCTTTTGAAAACCCGCTGGACCAGTACTTTATGAAGCATCCAGACAAATTCTTTGGAAAACCCCATGAACACGCAATCATAGACCTTGAGAATCCATATATTACCATCGGTCACTTGATGTGCGCTGCAGCTGAACTGCCCTTAAAGGATTCCGATTCTAAATATTTCTCACTCACCAATGTCAAACAAGACGATGAAGATCCTTCTGACCCGTTTTTATCAGCTCTAAAAACTCTCGAAGAAAATAAAATCATTATGAAAAGTCCTAAGGGATATGTTTACGCGGGAACTCGCAGGGCTGTGGACATGGTATCCCTAGATAGTATCTCGAGTGATCAAGTGAAGGTGATTTGTGAAGGGAAAATTCTTGAAATAATAGACCGTAACCGGGCATATTCTGAAGCCCATAGAGGAGCAGTCTTCCTTCATCAGGGTGAAACATACTTCGTTGAAAATTTGGACCTGGATAACAGAATCGCTTATGTTAGAAAACAGGATTTGGATTACTACACGGAAGGAGCAGAAACTGCAGACATAGAAATAATCAGAGAACTTGAACAAAAGACAATTAATGATTTTGAGGTAAAGTTGGGTGAGGTCACCGTCACCAGGTGGTATAATAAGTATTTTGTGAAGAAGTACGATGAAGTTCTGGGGCTCGAACCATTGGATCTTCCACCAATTGTATTTGATACTACCGCCCTCTGGTTTATGATTCCCAACCGCGTGGTAAGAGAAGTCAAAGAAAATAATCTGGATTTTGAAGGGGGAATACACGCTGTTGAACACGCCATGATTGCTATGACACCCTTTTTCGCACTCTGCGACCGCAGAGACATCGGTGGAGTTTCAACCAGCGATCATCCCAACACTGGGAAACCAACCATCTTCATATACGATGGCTATCAAGGAGGCATTGGAATAAACGAAAAAAACTACCAGCTCTTCCAAGAATTGGCAAATAATACCCTAGAACTAATCGAAAGCTGCGAGTGTGAAGACGGCTGCCCTTCCTGCATTTACTCTCCGAAGTGTGGGAACAACAATGAACCCTTAGATAAAAGAGCTGCAATAATAATACTGCGAGCACTTGTAAAGAACCAAACTAAAAAAGAGTACTAAATACGCAACAAAAAATCACCATTCACCATTTTTAAACAGTGAAAGGCACGGTGTCTAATACTGCAGATTTAAGGTGAATGGGTTTATTAATAGTAGGGGTACTTTTCGTTGTTGAATTGATTGGAATTCATAGTTAGTGAATAAAATTTGAAAAATATCGCAAAAAATTGGTTACTTTGTCGGTACTTTTATAAGACAGTTATTTTTCTAGTAGTAGATGGGTAAGCGATTGAATTAAAATGAAGGTATTTTTAATGGTTGACGATTTACTATTTTATATTGTGTTGGCTGTTGCCATTGGTGTATCGGCTCTTTTTATTGGTTTATTGATATACGTAAAGAGTAAAATGCCTCACCCTTTGCTGATGAAGGTACTATCCACTCTTCATGCTTCGCTCTTTGGTTACGAAACTGCCATGATAGAACTCATAGGTTCTAGGGGCTATAAAACTCATGTATTCCCGAAGGTGATTGAAACCATTAATAATTTGAAGGGTGAGAATGAACTAATCCAAAGTGTAGTGGACGCAAAAACCAGTAAAGAAGCTATGGAGAAATGGTTAGAAGTTCTCAGACTTACGGGAATAAGCAAAAAGGCTCAACTGGTCGAAAAAGGCAAAGATACATACATTATCGAAATACCTGACTGTACTATGTGCAACCCGATCCACGAGGTAATGGGAGACGCGAAAGGCATTTGCCCGATGGCGCTGATTGTAGCTGCCGCCAGTGCATTTGTTAGTACTGATAAGGTTCCCGTTATATCCTATAGCCGTATTTTGCCGACTGGAACTTCGACGGATCTGAAATTCGAAACTGCAAAAGATAAAGAATAAGTCGAAAAACGGTTGAGGCCCGAACTTTGATAAAATCATTTATGATAATTAGCAAACACGGAGCACCTTTGTTTATACACACTAAAGAAGATACTTTCGATGAAACATTGGTTAGTGGCTACCTGAGTGCCATTCAGAATTTTGCTCAAGAAGTCAACAATAGTTGCATCGCCAGGATGGAGATGCAAAACAATATCTTTTTCTATGCGGTAAAAGAACCTATTTACTCCGTGGTAGTTGCCGACGCCGCTGACGAGATGGAAAATAGGATTTATCAAATTATTGCTGAGCGGCTAGGCCGTGCTTTTTTGCAAAAATACCCCGAGAAAACTGTGCTTGAATGGAATGGTGACCTGAACTTTTTTTCAGGCTTCAATCAGGAATACGAAGAAATCACAGCTGAAGTCACGCAGATGCTTAAACAGAGCCATAGGGAATTCATATCCAAGTACTTCGTCGAAGCTGCTCATAATGAGAATATTCTGGGAATGATTGTTTTCGATCTTGAAGAAGACAAGGTTCTTGCAAGTGACGTACCCAATACCATTCCAGTTCAAAGTTTTGAATCATTTTCTTCCATGCTATTTTCTTTTATCGACCGCCTCAGTAAAGAACTGAAAGCAGGTATGATCAACGAAATTCTCATGCGTGCAGAAAAATACTGGATTGGAGGATTTCGCCAAGGAAACCTAGCTGTATTTGTAATCTTCACCCAGGAATTTTTTGGCAAGATACTACCCAACTTTGTTACTTCCGCTATCAAATAAGTGATAATCGTAAAACAGCGCGTAAAAAAGAAACAACAATATGCCCCCCTGCAGGCTTTCAAGGGTCATGAGAAATATGTAACCGCCGTAGCTTGAACTGCTGACGAGGAGGCTTGCCTCTCCAGACACTGGACGGAATGATTCGTGTTTGGAATATACCGATTGCAGAGCTTTTAACCTTGAGGATACACTATGGCAATATTTTTTCTTTATTCTGGCTATTCTATCAGTTCTGTGGAATTTTTAAGTGTCTGGGCCTAACGGCCGCGAAGGGTTTCTAGTACTTGGATTAGCGGCAATAGGCAGCTATCGAAAAAGGGTATGCAGACACCTTGAAATATTGCCGGGAACAAGCAAAATAACATAATAAATGTCATTCAGTTGTTTCATTAAAGCAATTATTTATTTCTGTGTCTGCTTGCAATATTGAATTAGCTCTTGAACTTCCGGCGGGTTTTTATTCGGGTCAACCGCTTGGAGAAGATCTAGCAGCTGTTGCTTGTGCGTTTCGTCATTGTCAGCGAACTCGAGAAGTACCCAGAAGAGACTTCGACCGACATCACATTTGGGGGCGGTATGGGAGTGTTTCTCGAGCGCTTTGGTCAGCGCGGGGACCGCGAAGGAAATGTCCTCCTTGTAAACCAATTGATGGTGGTAAAAATAGTCAGCTGCCTTTTGAATTTGTTTCTGATTGGCGAGCTGGTCGAGCGCCTGGAGGTGGGCTTGAGCATCGTCCCGAAATTTCTTTTTTGCACGCTTAACCTCTTTAAGCACACGCTGCACGGCCTTTTCCCCTTCAGCCTCGCTCAGGCGGGTCAAAGTGATGTAATCCTCCGAACCATTCACCAGGTACTCGTACTCTATTTCCCACTGGTAAATTGTGCCACACTCGGGGCATCGCTTGATACAACTATTAGTGTGTGAAGTAGAGTCATTATAATAGGGACTGCCGACCACTTTCAACGCTCTTTCCGCCCCCGGGAGTCCATCACCCTGCAATTCGCCCCCTTTCCAAAATTCCGCGGCACTGGAAGGTATGTTGCGACAAATGGAACAAGTTTTATACTTTTCAACAGCGGGAAGATTCGATTCTCTATGCTCGGTTTTAATATTTCTGGATTCTTTAGTAGGAACCTTGTTCGGTTTGCGTCTAGCCCTTTTTGCTATCTTCATCACCCGTCTAATAAAAGTCTTACCAATTTTTTAAAAAAAGTCTTCCGCCCTAAAAAAGGGCAAAAGTTAGGAAGAAGAAAACAATTATGCAAAAGGATAATAAGGTATATAAGGATAAATAGGTATATACGGAATCAATATTTTTTTACATTATGTTTGTAAATAGACTAAAATTTATTTTTAGGAGGGAAGAGAGGTAAAAAAGATACTCGTACCTATTCTAATTGTACTTGTAGTTGGCTTAGGTCTAACTCTATTTCTCGCAGGACTTCACCCCTATGCTAGGGCTTCAAGCCCAGTAAGTAAGATTACGCTTGCTCCTTTCGTGCACATCAATAAATCGACTGTAAATGGGCTTGTAGATGGAATAGGCTATGTTGACAGCGAGATTAACATCACAAACGGGGCGTTAACAGGAAGCTATGTAAACACTACCGAATACCAATACATGAACCCTCCGCCTTACCGATTAGGATATATAAGCGTTTATGGTAACTCCCGAATCACGATCAAAACCACTGAAATGCCCTCAACAACCCTCTTTGTTTATGATTTCTCCCAAGTAACCCTCATAAACTCTAATTTCTCGGAGGTAATTGCTTACAACTCGTCTAGGATAACTCTTGAGAGTAAATCCAATGCAACATAACATCCTTCGATGATTCGGAAGTAACTATTATTAATGCTACTGTACCGTATTTAAAGGCGTATAACAGTTCCAAGATTTTCGTATCATATCTATCCCAGATAGACAATTTCCGCCTCTACCATAGAACCTACGCCACAGTCGACAACTCCACTATGAATGATTTCCGGGCTTATGACGGCTTTGCAACTGGTCGAATAACTAACAGCACAATAAATAATATGTTTGGTATTTTTGACGCAGCTAATGTTTCGGTTATTGACTCAATAATTAATGGAGATTTAGGATATGGCCTCGTCTGCACCAGAGAAAGCCTGAGTATTATAGATAACACCATTACTGGCTGGGAGAACTGTAGGAACACCACCACGCTAATAAACAGTATCTACCCGTCTCCGGAGCTCGTCAGTGTTAGTGCCCTTGCCAGCTCTAGTGTGAAAATATTCAACAACGAAAGTATACTCCTAGTGTACTCCCACGATAGCTCATCAGTTGATTTAGAAAACATATCATTCTCTGGTATGAATAATGATAAAATGATTACATGTACCGATTATTCAAACACAGTTGTAAAAAACAACTTACAGCCTATCAATATCTATGCCTTTTGTTACGGAAACTCCAACCTTACTATACAAAACATGAACTTCATAGTATGGT
>DXJA01000083.1 GCA_019056875.1 Candidatus Jordarchaeum madagascarense | reverse complement strand
CTCCGGGTGGGAGTGCGGTTTATTCTGGGGGGTATACTGGTTTTCCCGAAATACTGGGGGGAGATATGAATACTAATGATGTTTGTTATTCTGATACCTATGGTGATAATTTGATGCAGTTGTATGGTACTAGTGTTAGTGCGGCTGTGGTTTCTGGAGCTGTGGCTTTGATTGTTGAGGCTTTGGGGGGCTTTGATGCTTGGGAGTATACTGAGAAGCAGGCTCTTATGGTGAAGCAGTTGTTGCTTATGACTGCTAGTGAGACGAATTTGCTGCGGGAGCTATCTTCTCAGGCTGATTCTCCGGTTTTGGATCGTGGGGGTAAGGATGTTCATGAAGGCTATGGACGCATTAATATTGAAGTTGCTGTGGAATTGGCGAATAGTAGTTGGCAGTCGTTTAGTGAAAATTTGTATTCTTCGGATAATCCGCTTGGTAGACACGCAGCCGGCGTTACTGTAAACTTAACAGTGACGACGAGGGTGAACCTTATTGTTCCTCAAACCGCAGACTTCGACCTCTACGCTTATCGCTATGATCCAGATCAGTATGGAGAACCTGCGCTAGTATCTAAGAGCACCCAAACGCAACTAGGAGCAGACGAAAGCATCACACTACTATCAGGAATATACTATCTCGTGGTTAGGGCGGTAGAAGGAGAAGGAACATTCCAAACCACACTCACAGAGATACAAACCACACTACCTATCCAAATCTTGATGTTGTCTCAAATGATTTTTTCAAATCAGCAGAACACCACCCTCACAATAATTACAAGTCTTAGCGTCGCCGGAATTGCAAGTCTAATAATGGCGTTTCTGAAGATAAGAAAGAGGTAGTTAAATCCAAGTAAAAACCAAGGTTTAACGTTGAGACCAAAAGTGTAAAGCCTGCAAGAAAATTAACATAAAGTATCGGGAGGTTATTAATTAACAGCATCCATAATACTTCTAGGCACCTTCATAGGAATGATAAACCCATCCAATATATTATCCCATTTAGATTTAAGTTCACTAACATTTATAGAATCATCAATATAATGACTTTTTATAAAATTTATCAAAACTCCAACAATTAGATATCCCTCATAGAAATATCAGTAATAATTCTCGGAAGCCTTTACAGAGAAACCATAATATTCGCTGTAGAGAATGACGATTATGATGAGCTGAGGAATAATTGTAGAGTTAAGGGTTCAAAAACCACGGAGTCGTCTTCTGAAGACATAAAAATTCCTCAAAATTTTATTCTCTTATACTTTAATATTATTAGTGCTTTAACAATTTATTTGTTTTTTTCTCTGGAAAACATACACAGTTAATGGAACTAATAAAGAAGTGTTTTTTGAGAAGCTTGTTGCACGTGAATTGTTTTAATAAACATTTTTCATTTTAAGTGTATGTTTATTATATTAAGACAATTTGGTTGCTTTTTTTGGGGGTAAAGACTTAAATTTTTGTTTTTTATAGTACCCCTTAAAAGAAGATCGGTGTAAAATTCTTGGAACATTAATTGAGGTGATAAAGCCTATAATGGCGGAGGAGTACAATGTGGTAAAGTGCGAATTCTGCGGTAAGGAGGATTACCTGCCCTTCAAATGCAGGTACTGCGGCGGCTATTTTTGTATAGAGCATCGACTTCCAGAGAATCATAATTGCTCCCCAGCGATCCAGATTTCAGAAAAAGAGGATAAATCAAAAATGGGATTGGCCAAATCAGCAAAAATGGAAAAAGAGTCTCAAAAGGAAGATACTGAAAAGGACATAGTTCCAAGACGCACCATCTATGGTAAATCCATCACCAAGTTAGGTAAAATATCGACGTCTAAAAGGGAAATTGCCCATCTTTTTATAGCCACTTCTATTGTTTTAGTGGTTGTGTTTTCAAGTCTGATGTACAATTTAATATGGATTTTTACCAGTGGGCTAGGAGGCTTGGTATTTGGAACTCTCATCTGGATGGTTCTTAATGGGTTGTCAGGTTTAGTCTCTTATGTTCCATGGTTGTCAAACTTTTCGATCGTTTTTCAAATTGATAACGCTTTATGGTTAGGATTAATAGTTGTGGCTAGTTTTCTGCTTCACGAATTTGCTCACAAATTTGTTGCCCAAATGTATCATCTCTGGGCAGAATTCAGGTTAATACTTAGCGGAGTTCTAATCACACTTGTTTCCATTTTGTCACCTCTAAAATTCTTGGCACCGGGAGCCGTTATGATATCAGGTCCTACAGATTGGCACACAGTTGGCAAGACTTCGCTCTCCGGGCCCTTAGTTAATCTAGTATTGGGAGGTATTCTATTCGGATTGACTTTCATTTTTCAGAATGTTAGTGTTCAATCTTTATTCTCACAGGTAAATTTGTACCAGATACTGCTTATTGGGGCGAGTGTAAACTTCGATTTAGGAATATTCAACATGCTGCCCTTTGGACCTCTTGACGGCCTCAAAGTTATGAAATGGAGTTTCCCAGTTTGGATTGCCGTCTTTGCTTTGCTTTTGATCTTTAGAATCGTTTTGCTCTCATTTTTTTACTGGTAAATAATTGAAACTAAATATCTTTGCAAATTTTAATTCGAGTGAAAAAATAAGATAAAACAAAATCCTTCTGTTAATAAGGGCAGTTCCGGTTATCGTATATTGAGGCTTTTTATAAGATTTCTGTGATATTAGATATCAGCGTTATTTCTAGGTTTTGGGGGTCTATTTTTTCAATTGAGATGTATTTGCCTTTTATGGAATTCATGATGTTTTTTAATTCATTTTCGTTTTCGTTTTTACCGATTTGCACTACAGCGAGTTTTATTCTAGGGTCTTTATCCGCTATTTCTTGGAATATTTCAAGGTTCTCCTTTTTTTCTCCAGACGTAATTATTACTGCTAGGGTTAGCATTTTGTCTCCGATTTTTTGGATAAACTCTTGAACTTTGATTCCGGCTTCCTTAAGATTCGCTTTTCCTTCAGGGGATTGACATTTGTCCATTATATGTGCTGAGAGCACTTTTAAAGAGAAGCTCCTTTTATTCGAAGAAAAATCCATGTAAGGAATAACTTTTCCTTGTTCCAAGATTGTGAATAAGTTACCTTGATTGGAGTACGATATAACCGATGCCTTGTTCAAATTGCTTTTTTCTGAAAGATTCTTTAAACATGAGACCCCTATTACAGCTGCAGCAATGTTTTTTCTAATTTTTCCTTCTTTAATTAGTTTCTCTAATTTATCCATCTGCTTCTTATCCAGTGTGGTGAGAAGTTCCACGATTCTTTCAAATCCGTCAATAGGCACCTCTGACTGTTTCATAATCTCAGAGGTATTGATAACTAGGACTAAGTTGTAAGGTTTTATCCATTTTTCCGAGACAAAATTAATTTTGGTTTTTCCGGTTTTAATAATTCCAAGCCTTTTATCTTCTAGTTCAGGGTCAAAACTCACTGGCCGTATGACAAAGGGTGTGTCCAAAAAAAGCTCAGGTAAAATAAATCGCATACCTTTTCCTATATAAAGTCCATCTAGTTTTTCATACAATAAATCCATTTTATCTTCAATTTTTGCTAAGAATTCGGATAGTTTTATATCTATAGAAGTTTCCACCCCGAAGTCTACCTGTCTAAGAAGTTCAAGTTTATGCCTG
>DXJA01000082.1 GCA_019056875.1 Candidatus Jordarchaeum madagascarense | reverse complement strand
GTGCACCAGCCGGTGGAAGGGTGTCTGTACGAAGTTCTGGTTGTTCCTCCGCCCCAGATTTGAGCCCTGCTTCCACTCCTGGTTGTAGCCAACCACCAGGGTGCCCACACCGTGCTCGGTGCACCACTCTACGATCCTGCGGCTCAGCTTGTGGAAGAGGTCGTTTATCTTCCGGTTCCTCCTCTGGGTGAGCTTCTGGAGCTGGGAGCACTTCAGGACCTTCTGCCGGTGGTAGATGCTCTGCAGTCTTGCCTTCTCTTGGTTATAGTACTGGTTTATGGATTTTAGGGCACCGCCCTTAAACACAATCGGTTCTAGCCCGATGTTGTTTGCGATGGTTACGGTGTTCCTGAGCCCCAAATCCAAGCCCGTCACCCGGCTCCGGCTCAGTTTTAGCGGCTCCACACACTTGCGGTAAACCACCTCCAGAACGTAGTCCCCGCCTCTAGGAACTATGCGGATCTCTCTGAGACATGTTTCGTCTCCCAGCCGCGTCTTAACCCTCAAATCCGCCTTTTTTGGGAATCTTATTTCCCCATCCCTTATTTTGCACTGCTGGTTGGTGAAGGTGAGGAGGTGTTCGCCGTTCTTCTCCTTGTACCGGGGCATTTTCGGTTTTCCGAGAAACTTGTCCGGGTTCTTTTTCCATTCCCGGGTGGCTCTGAAGAACGATTTCCAGTTTCGGTCCAGTGTTTTCAGGGTTTGCTGGGCGGTTTGGGCGGGGAGGGCTCTGTAGCTCTCCGAGTTTTTGAGCGTTCCGGCAAGCTCCCGGTATCTGGTCCACTTTCCGGTTTTGAAGAGGGTTTGCCGGATGGTGTAGTTTGCCTGGTTGTAGAGGTTTTTGGAGTGGTGACACAGCTTGCTCAGGTTGCCGTTTGGGGGGAGGTGGATTTGCTCCGTTCTGGTCACTGTTGTTCCCGGCACAGTTTACACACAGCGTTTCAGGTTAGTAGTCAAACCTTTTTTAAGCCTAATCGGGACAAAGCATTCTTTTAACCATACAGGGGGAGAATATTCCTCTTTTCGGCGGGGCTGCCACCGCTACTTCTCCCTTACTATGGGGTTAGGCTTGTTTTTTCTTAGTCCTACTCTTCTCAACTCTCTTGGAGTGTACTTGAACTCGTCCTTCTAGTTGCTCCATAAAGCCGGTTAAACCTCTCCTGGTTCTTGTTCTTCACCAAGGTCCCCCCTTACAATGTTTGGTCGAGGAGGTTGAATGCTTCACCTGAATCTTTAAAACTAGGGCGGGTTATGATTTAGGCCCAATCACCCTTCGGCTGGTGCCTGGCTCCGCCCGAAATCCCCGGTCAGGACACAATCCCCCTAGTGGCGGAAAGCCCTTCGAAAAAAAGGGGTTCCTGGAGGACTCCCCACGTAGAACTTAGCAGCATGTTCCTCTTAAAACGGAGCAAACGCAGTGTAGGTCGTAAACTCAAAAAAGAATACAGCACCCAGACACCCGCAGAAGATTGTCCCGACCCAGCAGAACAAGCCCTAAGAAAGAAATGCTGCTAATTTTGTCCCAAAGCCAAATATGCATATTAAATTCATGGGTAAGGAAAGCGATATTCATATTGAAAGATACTGCAACCTATGTAAGGATGTCACATCCTTTAAACTCTTTAAAATAGAAGGCAATGATGCTTCAGACGGTTCCACGAAACTATTAACCTACAAATGCGAAAGATGTTAACGGATGAGCACCACCATACTGGAGAGCAATGACCTAAGTGTCTTTGATAAAGAAACATATAATATGATTCTAGAACTAGACAGTTACCATCGGTTGTAAAACAAGCATACACATTCTCTCCCCCCACGATTTTTTTACATGCCAGTCAAATGTTTGGATATTGAGTTTATTCGGCAAATTTAGAACTTTTCTTGAGTATACGTCGAAAAACTTTTATATTCTAACATATAACTTCTATAGCTATCCAAACTTTTTTTATAGGAGTTTGAAATTCATGAATAGTCCCCTTGATGAAAACAAAAAAAGTCTTTGCCAAGGTATTGCTGGAGAAATTGCCTTGTCTGATGATCCCGGTAGAGTAATGCGTAAGTGGCGGGAAAAATTCCAGATCCCCCAGAAGGATCTGGCTGAGTTTTTAGAAATATCCCCTTCAGTGATTAGTGACTATGAAAGCGGTAGAAGAGTGTCTCCCAGAATAGACACTATCCGAAAATTTGTAGAGGCACTTGTCTACATTGATGGGTTGAAAGGTGGACAAATAGTTAATGGCTTGACAAGGATTTTAAGTAGGGAAATTCCTTCTGATATTATTTTGGATATTAGGGAGTTTCCTTATGCGATTAAATCTGAGATTTTGTGTAAGCATTTAGAATGTGAAATATTGGCAAATGAGGAAATGTTAAGTCAGCCCATATATGGATACACTGCCATTGATGTTATTAATGCAATAGTCCAGCTCTCATCGGACCAGCTACTCACGCTTTATGGGGCTACACCCCAGCGTGCGGCTATATTCACCAATGTGATTAGTGGAAGAGCCTCTATGGTAGCCATTAAAACTAGTCAGATGGGCACCACACGTTCATTGAAGCCCTCTCTGCTTATAATTCATGGACCCAAAAAAGTGGATCCGCTAGCCGTAAAAATAGCAGAAGTGGAACGTATACCCCTTGCGCTCTCAACCATAAAGGATACCGACTCGCTAGTAAGAGCATTAAGAAACTTTATGTCAAACGAAATACAAAGAGCAATTACCGCTCCTTAAAACTCGGGGCCTTAAATGGTTCCTATATTCTGAAAGTGCAACTCTGTTTATTAACAAATGCTTAAAGCTCACTTCTTCTGTCTATAATATCCAAAGCCCCGGGGCCTGTGCCTATAAGATTTACTGGAATTTTTATCGTTTCCTCCACCTTTCTTATGAAAGATAGTCCTTCTTCGGGCAATTTGTCTATTGATCTGGCTCCGGTACATTCAGGGTAGACTATATCCAATTTTGTTATGGCGGCTTGTGTGGCACCGTTGAGCATAACTGCCCTTCTCGCTAATTCGAAATTGAAAGGTGCCGCTCTTCTTTTCCTTCCCGTTACCGTTGCGGTTTCAAACCAGCCCCGTTTCTTAGCCTCTTCTTCAGACAGTTCTCCTTGAAGATGACCTTCTCCAACTCTTGTGGTGTACGCCTTGAAAACAATGAAAACTTCATCTACTTTAGTCGGCCCCACCCCCACATCCGCACAAGCTTGGGATGCGGTGGTGTCCTTACTGGTAACAAAAGGATAAGTACCATGATAGAGTGAAAGAAATGTGCCTTGTGTTCCTTCTATTATCACATGTTTTCCCTCGTCAATCGCATTATTGACTTCTAATGGTACATCAGTAATATACTGTGCGAGTTCTGGGATGTCTTTTGCCACTTTGGCTTTTCTCATAACCCTCTCTACATTGCAAGGCCCACATCCACTACCAGTGCTTCCAATTTTCTCCTTAAGGAATGAGGAGCTTCTGTCCTCTTCTATATGCTTCGTTTCGATTATTGCACACTGGCCATCAATTTTTAGTCTTTCTCCCACTCCCGTTTCTTCCACCTCTTTCTTTAAGACATCAGGATTAACTAATACACCAGGACCGATTAGTATTTTGGCCTTTTTCTGGATGAACCCACTTGATATCTGCCTCAACTTATAGGTTTTGCCTTGGTATTCGACCGTGTGCCCTGCATTTGTACCAACACCCGCTCGCACACAAATCACAGGCTCATCCTTTATGGCTAGATAAGAAACAATTTTGCCTTTTCCTTCATCACCAAAGAAGCCACCAACTAGAACATGACAAGTCAACTGTTAGCCTCCGTTCAAATTTTCCCTAACCTACCTATTTTATTATGTTTCAAGCCTTATTATAAGACATACATTAGGTTACAATTTTCGAATTGTAGACCCGCATTTTTGGATGTCTCAAATTGTTTTTAAGTATTTTCCCCTTTTCAGTTATGGCGATGTAGATTCGTTCGATTTTTTAGGTTTTGTTAATTAGGGTTTCGCCTGTTTTGGT
>DXJA01000081.1 GCA_019056875.1 Candidatus Jordarchaeum madagascarense | reverse complement strand
CAGCTCTTGGTACGGGTCGCAAACATTGCTCAAAAGGACATTTCCTGATTTTTTGCGTTTAATTTCTTTCACCAATACTGTTGGAGCATTGATTTTTGCATGAACAAACTTTCCCCAAGATTGCTTCGTCCGGGCATACCTCATCATAAATCGCGCATAACAGTATGCACAGCCATGTGAACAACCAACATAAGGATTAACTGAATAGTCTATGCTGCCTATTCCACTTCGGCTTAAAATGCTTTTACAGAAAATTTCTCTTTCTTCTTCTATCAAGTTTAAAACCCTAAGAATTCGGTCATTAGGCGTTGTTTTCTAACCTCGGATAATACGCCGCTCACCTGCAACCAATGTTTCATATCTATACGTAGACGCGGTTTTACGTGTTCTAAAGCTCCCTCTAATGTGTTAAACTTCATGGGTTCTTTTCTTAGAGCATCTCTGACACATTCTCTAACAAACCAGACTCCCAACGGCATTAAACTACCCGGCAATGTTTCTCGGAAAATAACCACCGCAGCCTGTCTCCTCATTTGGAGGAGATGTTCTGTGACCGCAAGCCTAGCCGCGTAGTAACATCCCCCTATGCTGGCATAAGTGGTTCTGCCCTTATACGGCTCCCAATCCGCTCCCATACCCACATGTTCCTTATCTGGGTTCCATAATGTGCCCGGGAACCAAGCTTCTATCAGTTCATAGCTCCAAGGTCTAGGAATCATAAGAATCACGAATCGGTTATCCAGATAGTCTGTCTCATAAACCAAATAATCATTTATCAGAGGAAAATCCTTCACATTTTCCCTTAACGTTTTGGAAACATTGCTATCAACAGCAGTGATGCTCCATCTTGTGGGAACTAGTTTCCTATTGTCCTTAATCCCCATAGCCCCTACACTTAAAATCCTTTGAATCCGCGTAACCGGTAAATTATTTTCATAAAGCATTAACATTCCATCAAGCGCTTTAAGATCAGTGTCAAAATACACCTTATCTACAACCTTCGGTATTTTCAATGTACCGATGTTAATATTTTCCAGTGGTGCGGAAGGGCCCATAGGTTGTACTTCGCTAGATAACAAAAGGCGATGCTTCGGCTTCTTCTTTAGTATAACTTCAGAGTCCACAGGATTACCCGCAAGAGCAAGTTCCCGAGTATCTCTCAGCAACTTATTATCCGAATTCGCCTCTCTAACATCTGTGATAAACATGCCTCTTACCAACTTGTACCGGAAACCTATTATCTCATCTACATCTTTCCCAAACCAGAGTTCAGGAATGTCATAGATGCTAGTGTCTCCCCTTTCTGGTGGAACCATTGGTCCCGCATAAACATGGGGGTATCCTTTTCTACCAATAAAAGCACTCGGTGGTGAATCGCCAATTAGTTCGGTTCCGTCAAAATTCTTCGAAAATTTTACATAGGTGTAAAAACGCTCAAGCAAGGGACATTTCCTTTTCCCGCATAGCATCCTTGTCCCTCGGCACAAAAGACAGATAGATTGTCTAGGCACTGTGTAATCCAAAAGCTCTGAATTAAACTCTAATGCAGTGGAATAGTCTTCTATCAAGTGGTCAATCCAGGGGATTCTTTTCTTGACCTGTTTTACAAATTTGCCAGAGACTTGGGCGTCCAAATGGATTACACCTACTACTAATACAGCATTTAACTTGCTTTAAAAAATCATCCCCTTTTGAGGAAATCTGTCTTCTAGCCTCTTTTTGTGGTTTTTTAAAAATTAAATTTTTCCTCGTAGAATATATCTTATGTTCTTCGGGGTGATTGTGAGTCATATACAAAAAATTGTGATTGAATCTGACTGGCCCGAGTGTATGGCAATTTGTGTTCATTCTTTGTTTCTGTTTTCTGAAAATGTAAGTGGTTTTTTGTTTTCAGTTTTCATATTGTTTTTCTTTTAAAGATGATTGCGTTGATTATGTAGATTAGAACTATGGCTACGAGGAAATATAGCAAGCTTCCAATAGGCGAGTACATTGGCTTGGTAAATGCATCCTGCACCAAAGTTAGGAGAAGAAGATGAGGGAGCACACTTGTAAAGGTTGGATTGAAAAGAATGTTGTCACTAAACATGATAGCGCTGTTGTAAAGGAAGGCATTTGGATCGAAGAAGAAGGAATTCCAAATTCCATGAGAGGATTCGAAAACAAATGTTTGAATTAACTGGGACATATTGTACAAAGGCAAGTATGTTAACGCCGAATAATATCCCTGCCCCGAAATTTGCTGTATGAGCATCATAAAGAAGTACTGTGGATTATCATAAAAAAATGAGACCACTTGAGGATCGAAAATTAAATCTGAAACATGAGGGGAAAACAATGAAACCATAGTTATGGGAAGCTGGAAAATGAAGAGTTCTACTAACAGGAATATCGGGATAATGTACACCAGCCTCGGGTTGAAATGATTGAAAAATGAAGCCACACCCTGAACTGCTAAAAGAAAAATGAAGAACGCAGGTATAAGAGGCAAAATAGGACTAAACGTGTCGAAAACCGGCTGCAAGAAGCTCAAAAGGGGCGTTTGGCTCAACATATATTTTCGTACAATGAATACTGTAAGAGCTCCCAACAAGGAGTATATGAAGGCGTAAAGGACACCTCGAAAGATCTGAACCTTATTCCGATCCTCACGCACCAGAAGAAATAAATCCTCTTCTTTCACGAGGCTGGAAAATATCATCACACTAGCCGCCAACGCGACTACAATAGCGGGAATAAGATAAGTATCCATAGACATGCCCGAGTAAAGCGGTTTGCGGAGAGTTAACAACACCGCAACAGCTCCTTTTAGGGCATAAGGAAGTGGTGCGAGAATATCCAGAAGATAAGGAGAAACAAAATAATAAAACGAGGGACCACCTACAGAATAAAGACTAGGATTAATACCTAAAGCAGTTATTATTATCAGGATTAATAACGCGTTATTAAGACTGTATGGGTTGGTTGCTGTGAAAAGCAAAGAAAGTATCGTGCTGAGAACCACGAGTATTATGGGTGGAATTATCCCCACACTGATTTTTGTAAAGCGACTCAACTCATACTCTAAGAGTCGTTCTATCGATTTTACCTGACGTATTAGAACAGATTGTGGAGTCAACTTTTTTCCTCCTCCATTATGGACAAGAAAATATCCTCAAGATCTTTCCCGATCTCCTTGAACTCGGTAACAGTGATTCCAGTTTCAGCGTAGATTTCGGTTAGTGCAACCCAGAGTTTTTCTCGACTAGGTGTCAAAACTCGAACCCCCTCGTCCCCCAATTGAACATTATCAACTACCTTACGCTCTTCTAAGCTCTTCATAATCCCCTCATTGTTACTGCTAACAATAAGATAAGAGGCCTTGGATTTCTTCATTCTGCTTCGAAGCTGCTTCAACGTACTCTCGATCACCAAACTGCCCTTATTTATTATACCCACATGATCAACCACTCGCTCCACTTCGGGCAGCACATGGCTGTTCAGAAAAACAGTTCTCTCCTTCTTAAGCTTCGTTATTAGATTCAAAATATCTAACCTAGCCATCGGATCAAGATTTGCCGTGGGCTCGTCTAGAAACAGCAATTCCGGATTCCCCATCAAAGCCTGAGCTATAAGCCACTTCCTGAACATGCCCATACTAAACTTGCTGACTTTCTTATTGCGAATCTCCCACAACTCCACCTGCTCAAGAGCATCTTTCGCCTGGCTCTTCAAAGTTGCCCTACTATAAGGGCTATTCACCCTCGCTAACATCACCAAGAAGTTTAACGCTCTCTCGTTGGGTTTTGGAGCAAACTCCGGTAGGTACCCTATTCTCTCCCGGATCTCATTCATACTTTTAATTATATCATAACCAAGGACAGTAGCACTGCCCCTGGTAGGGATAGTTAGCCCCACAAGCATCTTCATGGTGGTTGTTTTACCAGCCCCGTTTGGACCGAGAAAACCGAAACAAGTGTTTGCGGGGACGGTCATATTCAAATCGGAAACCGCTGCGGTTCGATTATAATTCTTACTTAAACCAAGAACCTCAATAGCGGACACCCAACTCCTCCACCTTTAATAATTTTCTTTTCCATGTAGCTGTTACTATCTCGACTTTTTATATATAAATCTTCGCCTTTCGGCAAGGATACTTTTTTTAAGGCTCAACGTAATCAAATGATTCCGGCGTAAAAGAACTAGAGCAAGTACCAACCATGCTTGATCAGCTGTTGTAAAAATATAGCATAGAAAAAAATGAAAGGAATGAGATAATGTTCTTTAGACGAACTGTACTCATACTCAGACGTTTTTTACTCTCTTACCCCTCATTGTTCTTACGATTAGAAAACCTGAGACCACTAAAACGGCAACTATTCCTACTCCAGCAAAGATGTAACTTGTCCATGGCGATAACCCCTGACTCAGCAAGTACATCGCATATAGTAGAGACAGAATCGAGGGTTTAGGTATAGGTCCGGCTTCTCCTTTTAGTAGTAGCATTGAATACGGGTTACCCCCTATGATGGAGCCAACAATATATGCACTCTGGTTATCATTTGAAGGCGCTAAACCATAAGGACTAACCAGACCGTTAGGAGAGGTGATTACGCCTGTAACTGTTCCTGAAAAGTTTAATTCAACCATAAGCGTGGGGAGATTCCGTCCATATGCTTGAAGCTGGCTTGTCAAAACGTAAAACTTGCTCTCATTAAAAGATAGAGACAAAGTCTGTGGATAGATTGTGTTGCTTATAGAAGAATCCCCTATAATGTTTCCGTTAGAACTATCAACTGTAATCAGATTGAGACTGCTAAAAGAATATCCTATGGTGTAAATCTCGTTTCCGTCTGAAGAAACATCAAAAGGGCCAATTGGACCAAAAGCACCTGCCGTCATATTCCACAACTGAGAATGGGAAGAAGCGTCAATTGCTACAAAATCAATGGCGTTTGTCAAATTAGACACGAAGAAACCTGAAGCATACAATACCCCGCCACCAGGAGATAAATCTAAATCCCTAGCATAACCAAGGTTAGATCCGTTCGAGAAATATAGCTCATATTCCCAGTCGAGCGTGCCATCATCGGAGTTGATTGCAGAAACGTAGAAACTAGTATTGCCAAACCAAGGAGTACCATCTTTAGAAAGCATTCCCGCTAAGTAGACTATTTCGCCGTCTGGAGAAACTTCAACTACGTAAAATTGGCTATATGGTTCTTCACTGAGTGTGTAGTTCCAATCAACATCTCCGGTTGAAGCATTAACTTTGACCAAAATGGGGTACCAAGAGCTTCCATTAAATATCTCTCCAGCAGCATAAACTGAGCTGTCGTCCGGGGATAAAGCCACACTGCTGAAACCGTTAGCAACACTACTGAAAACGTTTGATAAGGGACCTTGAATGTTTAGAGACCTGTTCCAGACCAGGCTTCCCGAATTATTGTATTTCCAAAGGATAGGTTCCCAACTGCTAATATTTGTGGGGTCAGTCCAGTTGGCTCCTCCAACGTAAATATAACTCTCGTTTGATGAAACCGCGATAGACTGTCCAATGGCATTATTGACTTGCACCTGCCATTCTATAGAGCCTCCCGGAGGTACAGTTTTAGCAATCGGTGATAAAATGGCATTCTGCGTTACAGACATTGAAGCAGAGTGTTGCACCAGAGGTATCGAGAAAGCTGCCAACAGCACAACTAAGGTGAATAATGTTAGTAATTTCCCTTTCATTCTAATTCCATCCTCTCTTAAATAAGTCGTGTTTCATTTGGAAGAAATAAAACACACTATGCTAAGCACAAGCATCGTTCTTAAAAACTTTACCATAGAAGCAAAACAAAAGGCCTGCCCAAAAAAAGGGAGGACAGCAAAAAGACACAAGAACTCTAAAAACAAGCCCGCTCCCTAGTGGACCGAGCCATAGTACAGCAACGCTTTTTAAAACCTTAAACTGAGTTACCATTACGAAAACCTCGGCGGGAGAGAGGCAAGCGAAAGAGGTGTGTTTTCTCCTCTTACAAGCAGAGTAGCAGAGTCTACTTCAACAACTACAACCTGAGTTTCAGAGCCGAGCTGAAGAAAGGAAAACCTACCTCATGGTGGAAGAGCATCTAGAACCGGCAATTTTCTTAACAGTAACCTTCATGTTATACCAAAACCAACTAATGTGACGCTGAAAGGGAGAGAAGAAAAGCGGGGCGGGAATGCGGGTGAGGGAGGTTTAAGAGAGATCCAGTTGAGCCTTGGCAAGAAGCCTAAAGTTTCTGTTTCTCACAGAGATGAATAAAAAGTATTATGGTTAGCTTGAAACCGGTAGTACAGGCTACATCAAGGCAGTCCATTTTCCAACCAGTCGAAGTACACGTTTAACCTTTTTGTCCATTTTTTGTCAAGATTTCCAAGTCATAACCAGCCTTCTTTGTGAAGCTATTTCAGGTTTGATTCCTCCAGAAACCTGTAACCTCTTGGAAAAGATACCAAAAACCATGTTTTTTATTTATTATCAAATTCTTGGCTGCTAATACCTGTTTTTAGAATATTGAGTGGAATGTTATCATGTTCCCACTTATTTGATAGGTCTCCCACTCGTGCAGCGAACCAATCTGAATGGTTTCCTCGACAGTTAAGTTAATAAAGATTCCTAATAAAGAAAGTATATATTTTAATGATAGAGTAAAGGAGGTTGGAGATTGTCTAAAGCATTACTAACAGGTGCAGCGGGAGGGATGGTGGGAGCAGTAACCGCAGTTGTAGGTGTACTGTGGGGTTTTATAACTTATGCATTTTTAAATGAGATAAATACTTACTTAGTGCAGTTGAGTATTTACATCACTACCTTATCTAGGGTTATTTATTTTCATGGAGGCTATCTCTGGCCACTTCCGCTGCCATATTTTCCTTCTGCTTCATTGTTCAGTGCATCATCATTCATACTATCTATATTTCTCATCGCGGCCGGTATACTGGTTGGTATTGGTTTCTACGGTGCGTACAAAATCGGTGGAGGAGCTAGGAGCTTGGTGGGCCTCGTCTTCGGCGTTATAGGAACTGCAGTGAGCGCTCTGCTCATCATTACCGGAAACCTGACAACAGGATATAGTATGATTACACCGTTTAGCGTGGCTCCGACAATGGGCAACTACTACCTTTCGGTGCCTACACTGAATTTTCCCGTTATCTGGATAGGTTTCTTGGTGCTGAGTGTTACTTTCCTCGTACTGGGTTTGGCTGGTAGATCTGTGAGTGAAGTGACCGAGAAACCGTCTGCTTCTTCTGCTGCGGGATCCTTAAGCGTCACAGGTGCAGTGGTTTTCATTATAGGTGTCTTAATGGGGTTTGTGGCACCAACTTTTGTCTCAACTGTGGGTACATCCCCTCCGCCTATTTGGCCCCCACTACTAATTATCGGCTTTGGACTAATATTCTTAGCTTTCGTTCTCTGGGCCATGGTTTTCTACTCCTCCAGAAACCTGTAACCCTTCAGAAAAATGCTGACAAACCATCTACCCTCCCTTATTTATTGCCAAATTCTCAACTGCTATCTTACTTTCCGCGTCCTTCCTATTTTTTTTATAAATTTCCAGAATAATGATTGAAGCATGAACTGCGTTAGCAGAATAATCGACCAGTCCTTTGCAGACGCCGGAGAATGTCCAGATGGGCGGAAGAGATAAGCCGCATCAAAAACGTAAACTCTCTCCAACTTATTTTTCAGAAGGTTTTATTTGAACTTCTAATTGGTCAAAGAATAGGCAACACCAGTTCCGTTACTCTGCTTTTCTAGAACATATAATAAAAAACTTGTGCGAGCCGCAGTTCAACCTATTGCGAAAAAAGAAAGGTTAACGATGCAACTATTTTCGCCAGGCGTAGCAAAAACTAAAAATTTATTAGATGATCTGCAAACCACGATTGTGCGAAATGCCTCGCCCAGCTATGTTCCACAAAACCACCCTTCCTCAAACTACAAGCAAGTGACCCGTGTTGGAGCGTGTAGTAAAAAAAGAGGAAAGGAATGAAGTCATCGTCATCAACAAGGTTAAAAGCTAACTTAGATGAAACGTGCTATGAAAGTTACTGCGATTGTAGCTGCGCCAGGATAACTCCAAATCGTGTGCGGTTCAAGTCCATTAGTCCACTGTTGCGAGTTTTTCTCACAGTTCGGGTTATTAACTATTGTTTCATAGACCGCACCGCAGGTCCACCAGCAAACGAACCAGATGCAAGTGACCACGCAATAGGGAACCCAGGCGTCCATCTGTTCTACATCTTTCCAAAGGGGATACATGTTACCCGAATAGCCACTGTAGTAATCTGGAACACCATGTAGACTACCTTTGTCATATGGGGGTAAAGCATAATCATCACTATGGGTGATTACCTTGAAGGGCAAGGAAATCGATTTAGCGTGATCATAACCATATTCTATTACGTTATTAATCTGGTTTAGATTCTTACCATAGGTCTTGGGTGGCGATGTAGATTCGTTCGATTTTTTAGGTTTTGTT
>DXJA01000080.1 GCA_019056875.1 Candidatus Jordarchaeum madagascarense | reverse complement strand
ATTATTTTATATTAATTTTTTCAGTTTATAATTAACATTAAACTGTCAAAAAACGGCTTGTATTTTGGGCGATTACTTTTTAAGGTTTCATGTTGCTGTTGGAAAATAAGAAAAATTGGTGAAATGATGATGCCCTCAAAACTACTACTAAATGAGATCAGAAATATCTTCTGGATTTTCCACACCAGCTACGATGAAATAATTCAGGAACTAGAAGAATTAGACATTGAAATTGAAGTGGACGATTTTGACATTGCTCTATTGTCATTCTTGGAGACCCTTCATGTATTAAATCTCGACAACAACATGGATGAACTGGTAAAAAAGTACCTGAACCTATTAACAGGCCCCAAAGCCGCTGAAATAATAAGAGAGGAAGTAACCAAAAAAATTAAGGAAAAAGAAGAAAAGGAAGTCTGGGAAAACCTAAGAGCAGCCTTATCTCAGGGTGAAATCGAGGAAATACAGGATCTACTAGTAGAAACAACAAGTTTCGTTAAGAAATGGCAGATACAGTGGGCGAAAAGAAAAAATGAAGACCACAGAGGGCTCTATATTTAACTCCTCTAATTTTTAGACCATTACTCTAAAAAATGCAGTCTAATTGATGCGCTTAAAACCTGATTTCAAAAATTAAGTGTTAAACAATAGGGATTTAAAAAGCAAAGAGTTTGTGTTCTAATTTTACTCACTTTGGGGTGTAATGAGATTCAAAGCTGCTGCTAAAGCCCCCTTCCAGGCAATCAAATCATCATCAGCTGAAGTGATAATTATGGTATCCCCCTCATGCACATTAAAAGCTTGTCGAATCATTTTCTCTTCTTTTTCATTTAACTCGCGTATTGAGGGAATTATTAGTTTTCCCCTCTTACAGATAATTGTGGTTGCGCCGTCGGCACCCACCTGAATAGCCTTGTCACGTTCGACCAAGCCGTCTGAAATCTTATTCGCAGTGTTTATCAATCTAATCCCATAACTATTTTCTCTTCCAATAACCAAGTCACTTTCCTGAAGTCTCTTTTCTTCAGCAATCAACTTCCGAATTTCTTTAATTGTTTCTTCGCCTTCGGCAGTTAGAACGTGGCCTTTTTTCCCCACCGGTGTTATTAAATTCAACTGGGCGAGACGTCGAAGCAGAGTTCTGATAACCCCCGGACCCAACTTCAACTGCTCCCTGAGCGCGTACCTTCCAACAGGATACTTCTTCTCTGAGAAAAACAACAGCACCATCAATACATCATAGCTGTTGAAACTGGGCGAAATTGTTGGTGATTCCTTTATAGCTTCCAATAACTCCCCTATTTTCATATTATCAGTCCTAAACTTTCTAGATTACAAAAATATAAAAATATAATTACCAAAATTTACCTAACCTCATAACTATCCCAGTAACTCATGGAAGTCTAAGACGACCAGCTCTTATTTATGAATCCTCTATCACTGTTATTAATTGTTTCCTCTTATTAATCCTCAAACACTACTATGAGGAGAATTCAACTGAATGCGCCAAGATAAGTTCGACATCCTCACTTTCATTGAGAATATTTGAAAGCCTTTTAAAATTATTCACCCGTAACAGTTAGAGTTATATCTCGTAAATTTTATCTTAAATTACGAAGAAAATAGAAATAGGTTTCCATTAAGTGGAAAAAAATGAAATCTGAATTTTGGTTGAATTAAACAATCTGTCCGAAGGGGTTGCCTTTGTATAAAGATCTTGAACGAGACGTGATAAACGCCGGGAAATGTGTTCTATGTGGTACATGTGTTTCCGCTTGCCCTGAGGGTGTGCTTGCTTTGGATAAATGGGGTAGACGAATAGTGTCCACCGGAAAGTGTCGTATGGACTGTAATATCTGTACGGAGATATGTTTAGGGTTGCATCCTATTGAGGTGGATCCGAATGAAATATTTGGAGACTTTAAGGAGGTTGTTCAGGTTCGGTCTCTAATGGACGATGCGAAAGATTACTCGTATTTCAAGTATCAAGCTATTAGTCGAAGTCTGGGAACCTTAGCTAAACCCAAAAGCGGTGTAGTGTCCACCATACTAATACACCTGCTGGAACAGCAACTAATTGACTGTGCGGTTGTGGCGGGACGCAGGCAGGATGCGCCTTGGAGGCCCTCACCCGCTATTGCAACCACTAAATTCGAGGTTCTCTATGCTTGTGGAACGAAGCCCTTTCAATGTCCGACGAACGCTGTACTCTTTGATGCTGTATCAAAGTTTAAAAGTGTAGCTCTGGTGGGACTACCCTGCCACATAGAGGGGGCGCGAAGACTTGCACAGATGTATAAGGAATTTCGAGAGGCAATAACTTACTGGATCGGCATACCCTGCGGGAATGTTTTAAATCACGACTTGTTAACCAAGGAGGCTGCGGGAATGGGCATAGACCCCGAAACAATCATGGTCGTCGATTTCGACAACGAGGTGTTCAAGGAGAAAACCCCGATAGAAAACCTGGGAATCTACATAGTAACTAAAGATGGAAAAAAGCACCCCATGCACCTAAACGAGTTTAAAGCTTCGATGGCAAAAGAATGCATAAGCTGCAAGGACTTCTCCGCAGAGCACACGGATTTTTCAGTAGCCACACTAGGAGCTCCCACCGGCTGGTCCACAGTCTTCATACGAACAGGCAAAGCAAAAGAACTCATTACCAAAATGGCCAATCAAGCCATCCTAAACAAAAGACCACAAGAATATGAAAAAATAGAAGATAAGGCCACACTGGAAGCTCAGGCGGAAATGGTTTGGTTAAAAAGCCAACCCAAAACATGGATGAGCTTGGTCACCACCGCCTTAAACAAAAGGAACCGATTATACTATTAGCGGACCGTGGTACATTGATACCTAATCCCCTTAACATCATCCAAACACTTAATCTCATGAGAATCCGGGGCTCCCCTACGTAGCAAAACCTAGAGAGACTCACAGCCTTACCTATCCAGCAACATTAAGATTAATCAAAGTGCTGTTTTTTTGTCAGTTTTTCTTTTGGCTCGATGCTCTTTGCAAACTGGACAGTTAGAGTCTCCTTTGGCTTCACAGGTTATGAAAGTCATATCTTCCAAGTCAAAGAATAGCAGTCTTCCGATCAACGGTTCACCGATTCCCAGAATCAGCTTTATTGCTTCTGCAGCCTGCAGAATTCCTAACATACCAGGTGTTACTCCAGCAACAGGAAACCTCTCTGCTTCAGGGGGAGCAACAGGAAATATACATTTCAAACAGGGGCCCTTCCCGGGAACTATTGTGGTCATCTGACCCTGAAATCCGTAGATCGCTGCGTGGATGAATGGGATTCCCCTTTTAACAGACACCTCATTAATCATGAACCGCACTTTGAAATTATCCATAGCGTCCACAATTACGGTTGCCCCTGAGGCGAGTTCGTCTATGTTTTGCTCGGTGATTTCTGTTTTTAACGCTTCTACCTTAATTTCCGGGTTCAGTTCCCCTATTTTTTCTTTTGCGGAAAGCACCTTAGGTTTCCCTATGTCCTTTTGCCAGTGTAGGATTTGCCTTTTCAAATTACTAAGCTCAGAGTTCTCCTTATCCACTAAAACGAGATTTCCAATACCTGCTGCTCCCAGGTAGATGGATGCTGGGCAGCCTAAGCCGCCAACACCCATAATAACAACTTTTGATTGCTTCAGTTTTTTCTGGTCTTCCTCTCCCCATCCTGAAATCCGCATTTGTCTATCATATCTCTCCATCTCAGAATTGGAAAGATTAATCATAGTAAACCTCCATTAAGTAGATGATACCTGCGATTAAAAGTTTTAGTTGAAGTCTGCTTTCCCTTATTAGGTATATACTTTTTAATTTTTATTTTTCCGCTAGTTTCAGGGCGGTTATGATGTAGAATGCGTGTGCCCAGGTTAATGGTATCGCCGATTCTTTTTTCCAAATCTTTTCCCTTATTTGTTCTGGAAGTAGGTTCAAACTATTTTTGGAGCGTATACACCATTCGATTAACTTTTCCGCTTTTTCTCTCTCTCCCAGTTCAAGTTTGTACCATGCCAGCCAAAGTGTGGTTAATGTCCAAGGATTCCCGCCAAAATAATTATCATCTTTAAATCTCAAAATTCCCCCCGTTTCGGTTTTTAAACTCTCCTCCATTTTGGTAGCCGTGCTTAACATCTTCTTATTATTAGGCGGAATCATTTGAAAAGGAACCGAAACACTCAATAAACTCGCATCCGGTGTACAATCCCTCACCAATTTTTCAGTGATAAGAGACCTAGCGAAAGTTTCTTCATCCTCGTCCCAAAACTTCTCAATGAACCCTTCTCTCAATCTATCCGAAGCCAGATTCCAGGCATCTCTTTTTTCATCGTCCTCTTTGGTTAATGCCATTTCGGAAGCCGCCTTTAGCCCCGCATAAACCGATGCTGTAGAGTAACCGTGAATACCGATTCTATCCTCCCAAATATCATTGCAGGGAGCTAATAGTTTATCTTCACCGACTAATCCTGATAGATAATCTGCAGTTGTTTTAATCCTATCCCAATTCCCGTTTAAAAATTCACTATCCTCTGTAAATCCTATGTGTTCTTTTAAACCCCAGAGAAAAGCTGCAGTATCATCAATTTGTGGCATTCCAGAGTTAGGGGCCATCAATCCTGGAATAGTCCAATACCTCTGGTAAAGATAACCGCGAGAATTCAGAGGTTCAATGAGCCACTCATAGAATCTACGGGAGAGTCTATGCTGACCTACACGGTCCAGAGCAAAAGCGGTGTAAACTCCATCCTTCACGTAAACATAACCATATCCCCCACTAAACAAAAAATCTGGATCAAACTCTGGTGCAGCCAAAATTCCACCCTTACTGTCACATAAGAGTCTAATTGCCAAAATCGATCTTTCAAAAAGCTCAAGTCTATTACCCTCTATTTTAGGTATTCCAGTCTTACTCAAAAAGCTTGTATTCTCCCCTACAATATTCTCTAGGATCTTTTGTTCATCCTGTTTTTTATTATCCTCAAGTTTTGATAACACTTCTTGTGCAGAATTCCCACAGCATATGAAGATAGAAGCTTGGCCAGTTTCTCCTGTGCCTAATCTTCCAAGATTCCAACATAAGTAACCTGCTACATCTCCAATGGCATGGGTACTTTCTCCAGTGGCCTTCGCCTTCATTCGTGAACCAAGCTCTTTAAGTTTATCAGCTCTTAAACATGAGTGAGTATCAATATCCGCATTTGCACTGACAGCGGAAAAGTAACCACGTTTATAAAAAATCATCGCTTGTGAAGCAGAATCATAATAGACCGCGTTAGCTCTCGGGCTCCCTCCAAAATTAAAATTACTATACGATTCGAATTTAAAATTTAAACTCTTTGGCGATTTATTCTCAACCTCTAACATTACTACTATAGTGTCTTCATCAGAAAGAGCAAAAATATATCTTTTCACCCTGATACGCTTTTTTCGACTAACGACTTGAATAACATTTGACCGAGGTAAATAAGAAATTTCATTCTTCCAACCCATACTAGACAACCAGCTTGTTGAATCCTCGTTAACTATACCAATTTTAGTTCTACTAATTTGGCAAGGGAAATCAATACTCGGCCAAAAAATTTGTGTGATATCCCCTGTACTCCCAACCGTACCCAAAATTCTTCCATTTCCGAAGATTCCCTCTATGTCTAACTTTTTTCTCAAGTCGCTAACCCCGAGGAGGTGTCTCATGGCTGTTTATTTTAGGAATTGTGTAGATTTACTTACTTAAAATATTTATTTCCAATCATTAGTTAAGATTATGTTTAAAAAGATATAATATGTACCCAAAATCGGTAAGTTTTAACACATGTGTTAAAATTATTAGAATAATTTAAAAAGCTGGCGCCACAATATTCATTCAAATACTAAATAATATTATGAGAGGGTGTCTTAAAACCCATTGTTAACCAATATTAAAGGGCGGATAAACCAAAATTTCTGCCAAAATCATAATCTTAATTTATTTCATTGTATTAATTTATTATAGGGTGTGCTTAATGCCGGTTTTAAAGGACAAGAAGGAAGGATATCTAGATTCTCCGATAAAAGGGCGACCTGCAAAAAATCCAAAAAAGGATTCGGGAACATTAAACGAGGTCAAGCAGGGGATAGAAAGACTCTCAGAATTTTTATCCACTTACTTATCCTCATTTGAGGAAAGACTTGGCAAAATAGAAAAACAAATTGGGAGTCTTGATAATCGTATAACCAGCGTTGAAAAGATTAGCAGAAAAAACATCGCTAAAATGGCAAAAAGTGCCCCTGAAACGGGGGGAATTCGTGTGCCCTCAGAACTGGTGGAGGACGCTACTAGAACACAACCCATAATTACTAAAAAAGGACAAGAACAAGAGCCCCAGACGACTGAGGCCGAACCGTTTTCACCAGAGCTTCCAAGACCCACTATACCTCCCCCAACAGAACCCACCATAACAATTCCCAGAATAGGGCTCTCGGGTTCAGAATTTGAAACCTCTGTGTCACTACCCGCAACAGAAATTGAAACTCAGGCACTAGAGAGCAAGGAAATTCCACTCTCTAGGGAAGTCCCTGTGGCTGAAAACTTTTTTGACGAGTTAAGGGCGCGCATAGATAAGAAATCCTCTCAACTTCCAAAAGAAATCGTGTACCAACCCAAACCAGAACAAGTTACCGCTGGGGGAACTAAGGCACCCCCTCAAGCACCAAGCGAGAAAGCACCAAGCGTTGCTAAAACCGAGGAAGATATTAGAATGGTACTTCAGCGCCTTAAAGATTCAATAAGCAAGACGGAATAACTAGTACCTCTGATTTGATAAATTCGTCCCTGTCAAAAAGATTATTGTTCTGGATGAGATCTGAGAGTGTCCTCTTTATAGTTGCGAAGTGTTAAAGAATTTTTATTGGGAATATATCTTCTTCTTTAGCTAGGCCCACGATTCTTTCAGCCTCATCTACCATAGCATAGACTCTTCCCGCTTCTATCTCGGTATCGCTTTTCAAGAGGTTAATATTCACATAGACACGGTCTTCTTGACTTATGGGATCTTTTTGTTTTTCTGAGGCAAACTGGAAGTTTCCTTTAAACATTATTGGGTATGCAATAAGCATAGGTACCGATTTCTCTTTTACGATTCTATGAGGTAATATTGATAAGTCATATTGTATTGAAGCCACGCCTGAATGGCTAGCGTAGGCCGGATTAATCTGAGAAATATTATATATTTCAGTTAGAGCTGCTATGTCGGAACGTAACAGAATGGGATCGCTTTTTTCCGAGTATTCCCTCATTTTCTCTTGGTCTACTTCAATCTTCCACATCCAGTTTCTTGAATCAATCCAAAAAACACCTAAAACCTTCTTTTTTTCATCAATTTTCATTAAATGACCTCCTTTAAGGGGTTCAAAAAATCTAATCTAAAATTT
>DXJA01000531.1 GCA_019056875.1 Candidatus Jordarchaeum madagascarense | reverse complement strand
TTTTAATATTTCTAATAAAAATAAAAAAGATATTGCATTATATGGTTTTATTTGAATAGTTTTTGAACAAATTTGCCGATTTTGGCTATTGCTTCTTTTGCTTCGGGCAATACGTGTAATCCGAAAGACTGGAACACATGGGGCATGCCCTCCCATGTTTGCAAAGTCACATTCACACCCGCTGCCTTAGCTTGGTCGACCAGGCGCTTGCAACCACTGAAGAGCATTTCACTTGTACTCGCTTGAAGTAGCAGAGGAGGTAAACCTTTCAAATCTGCATAGACTGGAGAAACCAAGGGATCACCGGGGTCTGCTCCCGCTAAAAATGCTGGGATCCACCAGAAAAGCCCGATATCTGCTAAAACCGGATCAGTCTCAGCGTTTTCAAAAAACGATTCGTCAGAATTCGCCCAATCAGTTGCTGGCGAAAGACAGACTCCACCAGCGGGTAAAGGTATTCCGTCATTTCTTAATTTCACGAGTGTTGTGAGCGTCAAATTGCCTCCTGCTGAGTCTCCTGCGATAACAATATTCTCAGGTTTAATGCCTGTTGACAGAAGCCATTTGTATGCAGCGGTGCAATCCTCCAGCTGGGCTGGGTATGGATATTCGGGCGCGAGTCGGTAATCCACACTCAGCACGCGCATCTTTGTTAATTGTCCTAGATGGACAGTGAACACGCGGTGACTATTCGGAGAGCCTAGGACCATACCTCCTCCGTGAAAATATAATAACACTCGGTCTTCCCTTGCCCCAGGAACGGTTTGCCACTCTGCGGGAACGCCACCTGCATCGACTGATTCCACCTTCACATCTTTTGGGATGGGATACCTTTTCTGTTCACTATTCGCAGCAGTCTCAAAGGCAAATCGGAATAACTTGGCAAAGAAAAGCATTTCTTCCTCTGTTAAATAATCATACGCCCAAGCAAGCAAGTCGTCTACCGTTCCCTCTCTCTTAAAGAAACGCTCGTTTCCATCCATCAGCTTTTGCCATAGAGTTGAGAAGTCGACTCCTTGATTCTCTTCGCGTTGGAGAAACTCTGAAACGCCGTTTGTTTGCTCATTTAATATATCATCCATGAGTTTAAGCACATCGGGACGAATTTTTGATCTGTTACAAATTGGCATTCTTATTCCAACTCCCATAATCTTACATTTTATTATGTCAAATGAGAATTACCTATAAAAATTTTATTAGAAATATTTTTTGTTAATTTTTTCTTCTTAATACTAATACTTGTTCCTCCTCCCTCCTTTGTATCTCCTTGTGTGTTTTGCGGATTGTTTACTCTCATATTAAAAATGCCATAAAAATATGCTGTTTTTAAGAAATATTTAAATAGTAAAAAGGCACCGAAAATTAGTCAAGGGTAAGAGGAACCCACTTTTTAAAAAAAAATGGAGATAGAGAGCGTGAACGGCAACAACAAAAATAAGGCAACACTGTACAAGGGAAGAATGAGATTCTTTAGCGGCAAGACCAAACACGTGCTATTGCTTCTTTCAGCAGTCCTAATCTTAACCTGTATTCTAGCCATACCCCTAGCATCATGTCAAATACAACCCATTGCCCTAAACACACAGACAAATGGTGTAAACTCTGGCGACGTATCCTTCAAAGAAAATCCGATAATGGCACTGAGCGGTACAACCAACGGTGGCATATCCCTAGTTGGAAACATGACGACGATCGGTAACACTTCACTAAATGGGCTCTTGAATGTCTCAAAATTTGACAAAATAGTTCTCGGACCATTAACGTCAAACGGAACCCAGAACATAACCGCAGACCTCATAGAAATAGATAAGCCCTGCTACGTGGGAGATACAATAACCTTGACAGGAACCCCGGCGAATCCCTCAATAGTAGGTATTTTTGGAAATATATACATCGGTGACCAATACAGAGACCGGGAAGTCTTCATGAATATGACCGGTTTCTACCAGTACGTGTACTCCTATGGGACCGGATACATAGGAGATAGTGGTTCTCAAGGAGATCTGCCCCTCAACACTAAGGACGCAATTAAAGTGCACCAGGGGCAACTGGAAATCCACTCCCCCATGTTAGGGGAACTTCTTTCTTCGGATATAACCATCACGAGCACAAACTGCAGAATAGTAGCCAATATTCTGGGCTTGGGACTACTCAGTGTAAATGTCAATTTAAAACCCTATAATGGATGGGCTAACATAAGCCAGATGAAAGAGGACAATAAACTGATTGCTTGGCTCGGCCTTATACCAATTGACCTTGGTCTTTTCATAGGGGACGTACAGGGCGCAACCTACTTGCAGTGGGATGCCCCCGTCATTTTCGAAGCTAAGGGCCCCTGGTTTGCATTAGATTCAGGCATAATCCGTATGACGGACACCTATGTTCAGATGAAATCCAATGGCACCATGACTTACAGGTTCCTTGACTCGTCCTCCAATGCGGGCTTTAGAATAACACCTAGCGCACACTATCCCAAAGCAGTAATGAACGCATCAACTCTGCAACAGGTCATTAACGGAAGAGGTTTCACCTACCTCACAAACGGTTCCACGACTCTTACCGGAGCTAACATCAAACAGCAAAACCAAATAGTTAACGGCACATTAACATTTCAAGGCAACATGCTACAGGAAGGAACTATCACCGTTCAGGGCAACATTGGAATCTCTGGTTACAACTATATGCAGGGTAATATTAAGATTCGAGACCCGCTTCTCAGTCTGAATGGTGTGATGGTGACCGATGGGGACATGAGCATAACCAGTGGTGCGATAAAAATCCCCAGCGGAAAAATGGTTATGAATGATACCGGCTCATACATCACAGGCGACACGATCACGGTTACTGGAATTGTTGATTTCAACGGTGACGCCATAATAACCGGAAACATCGGAATCTCGGGGCACAACTACATGGAGGGGAACGTGAACGTAGCCCAGCTTAGCCTGAATGGTGTGATGGTGACCGATGGGGACATGAGCATAACCAATGGTACGATAGGCATCACAGACGGCCACATGGCCATGAACGACATGGGCTCATTCATCACAAGCACGGGAAACACAATCACGGTTACTGGAACCGTCAATTTCAACGGCGATGCTGTAATAACCGGAGACATCGGGATCTCGGGGCACAATTACATGCAGGGTAATATTAAGATTCGAGACCCGCTCCTCAACCTAGACGGTGTAATGGTAACTGATGGGGACATGAGTATAACCAGCGGCGAGATAAGCATACCGAGCGGAAGCATGGTTATGGACGATACTGGCTCATACATCACAGGCGACACCATAACAGTTACGGGAGATGTTGACTTCAACGGTGAGGCAACCATAACTGGTGATATTGGAATCTCGGGGCACAACTATATGCAGGGTAATATTAAGATTCGAGACCCGCTTCTCAGTCTGAATGGTGTGATGGTGACCGATGGGGACATGAGCATAACCAGTGGTGCGATAAGCATCCAGACCGGACATATGGTCATGAACGTCACCGGTTCGTATATCACTGGCGACACGATAACGGTTACTGGAATTGTTGATTTCAACGGTGACGCCACGATAACAGGTGATATCGGGATTTCGGGATACAACTATATGCAGGGGAAGGTGAACGTAGCTCAGCTTAGCCTGGACGGTGTGATGGTGACCGATGGAGACCTGGGTATAACCAGCGGCGAGATAAGCATTCTGAACGGCCACATGGTTATGAATGACTTCGGCTCGTTCATTACTGGCAACACAATCACAGTTACGGGTACAATTGAGTCTAGCGGTGATGCCACGATAACCGGAGACATTGAACTCTCGGGGTACAACTATATGCTGGGCTTGATAAGCATCGAAGGCTACCTGAACATAAACAATGGTCTTACAGAGGGTATGCTAACTCTGAATATTGACGGTACAATGGAGACCAACGGCTCCATGACCATAACCAACGGCGAAATAAACATCCCGGATGGCCACATGGTCATGAACCCCACAGGCTCATTCATTACTGGCAACACAATCATGGTTACTGGTGACCAGATAGTATCTCTGGGAACCACGGAAGTTACCGGCGATATAACCATACAAGGCGACATTGGAATCTCTGGTTACAACTATATGCAGGGGAACGTGTATGTAGCTCAGCTTATCCTGGACGGTGTGATGGCGACTAATGGAGACATGAGCATAACTGGCGGTGCGATAAGCATCACGAACGGCCACATGGTCATGAACGAGACAGGTTCGTACATCACAAGCACGGGAAACACGATAACGGTTACCGGAATTGTTAGTTTCAACGGTGATGCCACGATAACCGGAGACATTGAACTCTCTGGATATAACTATATGGAAGGGAACGTGAACGTAGGCCAGCTTGGCCTGGACGGTGTGATGGTGACTGATGGGGACATGAGTATAACCAGCGGCGAGATAAGCATTCTGAGCGGAAGTATGGATCTGAACTCCACGGGATCATTCATAATAGGCGACACAATCACGGTTACTGGAACGATTAATTTCAACGGTGATGCCACGATAACCGGAGACATTGAACTCTCTGGGTACAACTACATGGAGGGCTTGATAACTGTTCAGGGCGACCTAAACATAAACAACGGCCTAACCAACGGTGAAATAACCCTGACCATTGCCAGCACCATGGAGACCACCGGAACCATGACCATAACCAACGGCGAGATAAGCATCCCAGGCGTAACCATGGTTATGAACTCCACGGACTCATTCATAATAGCTGACACGATTAGTGTTACTGGCGACCAGATAGCGTCTCAGGGAACCACCGAGGTTAACGGCGACATCACAATGACCGGCGACATAGGAATATCTGGACATAGCTACATGGAGGGCCTAATAAGCATCGAAGGCTACCTGAACATGAACAACGGATTGACCACTGGTACACTGACTCTGAGCATTGACGGCACGATGGAAACCACTGGTTCCATGACCATAACCAACGGCGAGATAAACATACCGAACGGACAAATAGTAATGAATGGCACTGGTTCGTTCATAATAGGTGACACAATCACGGTTACCGGCGACCAGATAAACTCCGTGGGAACCACCGAGGTTAACGGCGACATTACCATGCAGGGCGATTATTTTGAGATTGGCGGGGGCAGCTACATTTAAGGAAAAAACAATCGTATTCCGGCTTCTTCTTGTAAAAAAAAAAAAATTACAGAATAAGTCTAAGTAGACCTATAAAGGCACTACATACATGACATAACACAAACAACAAATTAAACAAAACAAGACAACACGTGATATGTATAGAGAT
>DXJA01000535.1 GCA_019056875.1 Candidatus Jordarchaeum madagascarense | reverse complement strand
GGCTTGGATTGTTTCATTTCAATCGCCGTTTAACCAATTAAGAAACATCCAAGTCTACTTAATTTTGCTACTGCACACACTCCCTATTGTGGGATAAAGCTTATATAGTATATCATAAAAATATGGTATTAATGCCGTAAAAATGTGGCATTAATAAACGGGTATGGGCGTTATCACCTCAATTAGTTGGAGGACTCCGGAGAAGTTTGAGAGGTGTACCAGAGTAAAATCAGATAAAAGAACCGAAACACTTCCAAGCCGCTGCTTACTTCGATGTTTCCTCTTAATCGAAAAAGGGTATGCGTTAAGCTGGAATTAGAACCCTGGGAGCCGGAGTCCGCCCCCAAAGATTGAGGAAGTGTAGCCTTTTAGAGTGAGGAGGTATCGTGATGAAGACAAATGAGGTAAAATTAGAGGATTTGAAGAGTATTGCAGAAGAAATGTTGGAGATGTCAGATGAGGAATTGATGCAAAAAATGACCTCTTTGGTCCCTAAGATTAAAGGTAGGGTTAGGGAGCTAATGGAGGAGATGCCAGACCTACCGCGGAGGATAGTTAAGAGACTGGATGAGGCCGATGTTAAGAGGATGGCTGACGAGGCACCTGAAGCGGTGGATGTATTTACGGAGCTATTGTGGGAAGGAGTCGGCATAGTGGGCGAAAGAAATCCAGAATTCAAAAAAGCATTACAGAATGCGGGTAATGTCAAACTTAACTACGAAGCCGACGACAGCTCTCTGCAGGGACATGAGGAGATAAAGAATGGAAAAATCACGGGTGGACCGGGTAAGCTAAATACCGTCGACCTTACTATCCAAGGCCGTACAGAGGTTCTAATAAAGTTGGTCACAGGCGGCATGGATCCGATGAAAGGTTTGATGATGCGCAAGTTCAAGCTGGAAGGACCCTTAGCAATAGGGATGAAGCTACCCAACGTAATGAAGAAAATGGCCGAAGCCCTAAAAGGCGAATAGAGTTAATAGAGTTTCTTCGCTATATCTGAAAATTTATATACGTGTTGTCTGCAAAAGACTGTACTACAAACCATATGGAATTTCCCCAAAAGGGTGGGAGGACACTTCAGGGTAGGACAGGGATATGTTAGAATGAAATTTGAAGAGAAGCCATTACTTATCAGAGTTAGAACCTACTCGAAAGTTTCCCCCTAACTGAAAATGTACATGGTGGTAAGCCATAGGTTAGAATGTGTAAGAAATTGGAGGGTTTCTCTTTAATTAGATAGAGGAGGATTTGTGATGAGTAAACCAAAAGCTGCTAAAGAGGTAAATAAACCGAAGGTTGCTGTTGAAGAAAAGCCAGAGGCTGCTGCAGAAGGGATGGATTTGAAGAGAATGACAGAAGAAATGCTTAATATGCCAGATAAGGAGTTGATGGTGATACTGCCTTCCTTGGTACCTGGCATAAAAGGTAGTGTACCAGATCTGTTGGCTGTAATGCCAGACCTACCGCAGAAGTTAGTGCAGAGACTGATGAAGAGCGACGTTAAGAAGTGGGCAACTGAGGCACCTGAAGCATCAGATGCATTCACGGAGTTTCTGTGGGAATGTATAGGCGCACTAGTTGAAAAAGATACAGAATTAAAAAAGGCGGTGGCGAATGCAGGAGAAATCAAAGTTAACTACGAAGCCGACGACAGCCCTATGAAAGGACACTACGAGATAAGCGGCAGGAGGATTACAGGTGGACCGGGTAAGCTAAAGGCCGTCAATCTCGCTATCACGAGCCATACAGAGGTTCTAATAAAGTTGGTCACCGGTGGAATGGATCCGATGAAGGGGTTGATGATGCGCAAGTTCAAGCTTGAAGGCCCCTTAGCAATAGGGATGAAGCTGGCTGGAGTAATGAAGGCAATAGCCCATGCCTTTAAAGGCTAATAAACTTAATAGGGTCTCTTCACCGTAGCTGAAAATTTATATACATATTGTTTCACAAAATATGATATCATAAAACGTATGGGATTTCCCCAAAAGGGTAGAGGACAACTCAGGGCAGTACCGGGACACATTGGAAGGAAATCTGAAGAAGCCATTACTTATCAAAGTCAGAACCTATTCGAATATTTTTTCCTACCCGAAAAATATGATGCCAAGCCATAGGCTAGAATGTGTAAAGAAGTTGAAGGTTTTTCCTTTAATAAGATAGAGGAGGTTTTGTAATGAGTAAGCCAAAGACTGCGGGAGAAGTGGAGGAGTTAAAGAGTGAAATAGAAGCAATGTTTAAGATGTCTGATAAGGAGTTGATGGAGAAACTGCCTTCCTTCGCCCCTAAGGTAAAAGGCAAGGCACTAGAGCTGTTGACTGCTATGCCAGACCTACCGCAGAGGTTGGTCAAGAGGCTGGAAGAGAGCGACGTTAAGAAGACCGCGGTTGAAGTACCTAAAGCATCGGATGCATTTACGGAGATGCTGTGGGCAGTAATAAGCGCATTAGTTGAAAAAAAACCAGATTTGAAAGAAGTGGTGAAAACTGCTGGGGATATCAAAATTAACTATGAAGCCATAGACAGCCCTATGAAAGGACACTATGAACTAAAAGAAGGGAAGATTACAGGTGGGCCGGGTCTCTCTGAGACACAGGACCTTAAGGTTACAGGCCCCTCAGATGTTCTGGTAAAGCTAACCACGGGGACCATCGATTCAACAAGTGGCTTTATGCAGGGTCTATACAAGTTGGAGGGTAACCTAACGACGGGGATGAGGCTGGCTACAGTAACCAAGAAAATCGCCGAAGCCCTAAAAGGCCAATAGAGCATAAATTTCTATTTTTACTTACTTTTTTATGAGTCTATTAAAAGTAATCTCAGATACTATTATTAAAATAAGAAGAAGATTTTTTTACACTTATTCTCAGCGAATATAGTGGATAAATATTTATATGATAAAAAGAAAATAACACAAAGACCCACAATCCAACATTAGCATTCCAAAAGATGGGATTAAACGTAAGGGTAATATCATCAAGCCATTTCAGCAGCTTTTTCTATAGGGATTATTTGGATTTTTCTGGGGTTAAAAAAATAGGATAGAGGAGGAGAAATGAAAAGTAGAAAAGGACTAATGCTAATACTTTTAGTTCTCACCCTAAGCTTAACCACAGTAACCCTCATTAATCAAAGCGATTTGACAGCACCTTTAATAATTAACAATGCAAACCAACAGTCTACCCTAAAAGGCCTGAACCTAAAATGGGGGCCAGAAAAACTGACACCAACCAACACCACATTAAACCAAGCACGTCCCTCAGTATGCTGCTTCCCTAACGGCTCAGGCTTCGTAGTAGCTTGGGATAGCGACCATACTGGAGACAGTGATGTTTATGTTAAGCTTTTCGATTCTTCAAGTAACAACCTGACCGATGACATCTTGGTGAACACTAACACCACAGACGGGCAACAAGATCCTTCTGTCTGCTGCCGCCCGGATGGCTCCTTCGTAGTAGCCTGGGGTGGCTCTGGTACCGAAGATGATAGCGGTGTTTACGTTAAAATTTTCAACTCTACGGGCCAAAATCAGACTGACGAAATATTGGTAAACACTAACAAATACCACCATCAAGTTGATCCTTATATCTACTGCTTCCCCGACGGCTCCTTCGTAGTAGCCTGGAGTAGCTATCACACTGGAAACTATGATATTTACTTTAAGCTTTTTAACTCTACTGGATATAGTACCATGGCGATGTAGTTTCGTTCGATTCTGGGGTTAAGTTTTTTTGGGTTTGATGCGTTTTTTAGCATC
>DXJA01000079.1 GCA_019056875.1 Candidatus Jordarchaeum madagascarense | reverse complement strand
GCTATTGTTTACATAACTGCTAATAGCTAGCGCGTGCCTCATTGAATTGGTTAATAATTATTTTTAGCCTGGCAAGCTAATAAAATTAGAGCAAACGGTTTGGGTTTAGATATAGCTTGAACGTTTGGTTCACTCTGCCTAAGCATTGCCAGAGTTCGAAGCACTTTCTTTACGAATAAAAATGCGGAAAACGTTTAAATTTGATCAAAAACAGCATAATAAACGGAAAAGCTAAACGCGGGCCCGTAGCTCAGCTAGGTTAGAGCGCCAGGCTCATAAGTCCCTTCAAGGGACTGGGAGACCTGTTGGTCGGGTGTTCGAATCGCCCCGGGCCCACTATCGGTGGTTGTGCACAATCCATATAGCGCGAGATTCGTGTACAGCTACATGTTGAAAACTACGGCATCTAAAGTGAAGCAAATTGAGTACAGCGAAGGCGGCAGAGGAGTACGTGAAAAGGTGGTACGAAGAGCAAGGATATCATGTTAATATTCTTCATAAGGATGGATATGATTTACAGTCTTCGGATGAAAATGGTGATTTTTACATAGAGGTCAAAGGCTCTACGAAAGAGAAATTTGAAGATTTTCGACCTTATTTTACATTAGCTGAACTCGAAAAAGCAATAAAAGAAGGGGAACGCTACCGCGTTCATATTCTTTTAGGAATTAGAAATGGTTCGCCAAAAAAACATTATACGACTGATGGTTCCCTTTTCAGCAAGTATGAAGCCTTTGCACAAGAAGCCCGGAAAAATCTAAAGAAATGGTATTGCAACCCTAAAGAAGAGCTATTAAAGCCAGACATAATGGTTTATCTTAAAAAGATAAACAAGTTTAAAGAGGTATGAAAGTATAAAGTCAAAACATTAAAGGCAAATGTTTATGCCACTTTAAACAATGACGATTGACCCATTTATTGCAAGTTAAATAATTTGCAAAACTCATATTTATCTCCAGTTCAGGTGGGCCATCTTTATGAAGAAGAGCACAAGACACTCAAAAATAATAGGCGATTTTGGCGAGTCCTTCGTTTGCGACTCACTTTCTAAATTGGGATTTGAGGTGGTGAGAGTTGACCACACTGGTCTGGATATCATTGCTTACGACGTATCCGACCAGAGATGTCTTGGCATAACTGTAAAATCGAGAACGCGAAATGAAGGAAGAGAGAGTGCCGCTGTCAACATATTTTCGCGACAGAAGGGAAAAGATGACAGACAAAAACTCTTAGCCGCATGCAAAGCCTTTCGTTGCGAACCTTGGATAGCCATCTATGTAGAAAACCTGAATGGCGCGGACCTATATCTAACCGATTTGAATACTTTTGATAAGTATCACGGCGGAAAAGCCATTGAAACATGGAAAATGGATGAGAACTCTAAGAAGAGGTACGCAGAAGACCCCCACGTAAGACATATTAGAATTGAACTTAATACAGATAAATGGAGATTTTCTTAACTAAGCCATTCGGGATTATTTAGTGTGCTGCACTTCATGCTTTGAGAGTTTTGTCACTCCGAACCCGACCGAACCCACTTTGTTTTTCACATCTTTTTTGACCTATTCTTTAAAAAGAAAAACATAGAATACATCGTAAACGCTGGTCGAATAAGTATGCTCAGCAAAAGAGAAGGATTAATGCTATATTGGTGCGAAGGCGACAAAACGCTAGAAGCTTGCATGGCAAGCGTAACGTGCGCAGAACCCCCGATGCTTTGTTACTTTGTTGATTGGCTGGTCGATTATTACAACGTGGATAGAAGCAGAATAAGGTTACGATTGCATTTATGGGAAGGGTCTACTGAGGAAGAAGCGGTTCAGTTTTGGTCAGATGCTCTGAAAATGCCGAGACAAGCATTTCACAGAACTTGGTTTAAGACAAAAAGTGGCAGCAAGAAGAAATATCGGTTTGGGATATGCAGAGCCGCTTACTATTCAAAACCAACTTTGCTGCAAATACTAGCGGATATAGAAGAAGAATTCAAGAATAAAACTGTATGAAACTAAACACTGACAGCTTGCCCAAATTGGGTTCTTGCCCCTTATCTATTTATTAGTAATGCCTGAACCTTAAATAAGGGAAAAGTAGGGCATGACTTTAAAATGAATACATTCTGTGATAGAATTTGGGAAGCCATCCTATTGGAAGCCAAAAAATGGAAAGAAAACAATGTCGAATTAAAAACCTTGGGAAAGGGGAAAATGGCTAAATCTTTCTCAATAAGTGATATTGCCCCAGATTATCTGATAACATCAATTCATGGTAACAAGTATTCCAAAGCTATGTTCTGCCGGGCGCTTCTGCTGTTGCGAAAAAGAGGCAGAGGTGGTGCCGAATTGAGGCCAATAAAGACAAGTCAGCCTATTATTGGAACAATAGACTATGTGGTGCGACCACAAAATATAAAGGGAAAGACCCCACCAATGAGGGCGACTTGGATTGGCGCTATACTAGTCCGTTCTGGCGTTGCCGTTCAAATTAAAGATAAACCAATAACGATTAGATTGAATTCCAAATATCTCGCATTAGGAGACGGCTATTAATAGTTACATACCTCCATAACCTGTTGGTTCCCGGTTCAAATCCGGGCGGGCCCACCATCTCTTGGAAGATTTTTCTGGCAACACAATCATGTACTAGTCTTGAGCGGGAATCGGGGAAGCAGTGGTGGCTATTTCGTCGAACAGTTTTCCGTAAGCTCTTTTGACGCCCCAATCAACGAAAGGCGAAATCATGGGAAATAGCCATCCAAGTCGGGACATGTTGCTTGCTTGTTCTTTGATAAGGCGATTAGCCCAGTGTGTGTTGTGGTTGAAGATGGTTTTCACTAGTTCCAGATGGCGTCTCTTCATATCTTTAACGTGGAAGCTCTTTTCACAATTAAGCGAGCCTTTGGCGTCGAATAGGAAGGGAACTAGAACGCTTTTGTAAGCCTTAAGCCTCTCAACGAGGGTTATGGTCTTGCTAACGTCTTCCTCAGTTTCTCCTGGTAAACCAAGTATTAGCATGCCTAGCGGAATCCAATGGTTGTCGTTGCAGATGGAGAAACCACTTTCTACTACTTCCGGCCACTCGGAGGATTTGAACGGGTGGATTTTTCCCGGCATTAGGGCCTCGATGAGTCTTGGACTACCGCTTTCAATGCCAGCTAAAACCGTAGTGTAGGGATAGTCTCTGCATCCTGCGCCAATGACGTGGGTTATTTCTTTGATAAGAGATGGTTCGGAAACAGCTGAAGCCAAGCTGAGATAACATTGGCTGACTCGTTTCACGCCGTTCAGCTTTTTTACTGCTTCATAAAGGCCAAGAACGGCCTCTCGGTTTAACTTGGTTCCTCGGGCTCCGTAGTTCAGTATGTCGTCGCTTCGAAGCGTTATGTTCGGTTGCCCGCATTTGACGTTTCTCTTGACTTCGGTGACTAT
>DXJA01000078.1 GCA_019056875.1 Candidatus Jordarchaeum madagascarense | reverse complement strand
TATTACCACTAATGAATCAGATACATACAATTCCTTAAAAGAAATTGACTAAATCAAGTCTAAAACATGGTTATAACATATTTTTTACGGGATATACAAATCTAACCTTTACAAGTCATGGTTCTTTAAATTCAAGTGCTTGATCTCATAATAATTTATAACAGTTAGCGTAGGGTGTAAAAAACCATCTAACCATTTAGATTAAGCTTGAATCCAATTGTAATATAGGAAAATGATAGAAAATTTTTTATATAACTTATACATATTTCTATACAAACAGAAGGAAATCTGTAGCTTAACTATACAATAACAAATTAATAGTAACAAGAAAACAAACCTCAGAGAGGGGCTTTTCAAGATAATTTTTCTAAAGGGGAAAAATTTCTAGGTAGGTTCTCTAATGTTGGTCAAGAATTTGAGGCGGAAATCCAAACTAGGAAGAAAGAAACAATTAGGGATGTTAGCGGTCTTAGCACTGATTTCCATTTCTTCCATCATAATAATACAATTATCTACGTTACCTGGGAATAATCCGTATCTTGGACATGGATTATTTAGCAGCGGTCAGGGTATAACTAATTACCCTAAAGAGATTATATATCTTTATCCAAATCGGAATGATAGCGATGTGGATAATATTCCAAGTATCGGTTCTCACTCCTACTGGCCAAATTTGTCTGATCCAAATATTAGTACCTATGATATACTTACCGAAAGCAACACCAACTCCTCGAATGATTTCACACTTGTGCCAAATAGTGCTGGAACTACACAACTTTACCCTAATCCCGATACAAAACTAAATTGGGAATGTTGTAACACCTCTGACGATGACTCTTCCTATGTTTTTTTTAATGAAACACTCATATGGAAACTGGACTTGTACCGCTTAGAAAATCCTCCAGTAATTGATGGAGCAAAAATAAATTATATTGAGGTTTACATAAGAGTTAAACTACATCTTTTAACAGAGTCCACATACGGTTTTGCGGTTCCTATGCTTAACGATCCGAGCTGGTTAATAGGAGAACAGTCTGGAAATACTTTCACCGTGGACCCTGGTGATTACATGAATTTCTCAAGTAGGTGGGACCGAAATCCGGATACATTTGAATCTTGGAATTGGTCTGATTTGACGGAGCTACAGGCAGGGATTAGGGTGAGAGTGCCTAATGGGCCAGTTGCTGAGATAAGGTGTACTTATGTTTGGGTTGTTGTGAATTATACAGTACCAAATTATGAATTAGATTTAGAGCTTCAGTGGACAAATATTCCCCTAAGTGCGTCTGACAGCAATTTATGCATAATAACAGGCAATTTTTCTAGTAATGAGAATCTTAGTATATGGTACTGGAACGATAACAGCTGGACTGAAATTATTCATAATTTACAAAATAATACGTGGAATAATGCTACATTGAAAATTGATAATCCCGAATTTACAATTCGGTTCAAAGATAATAATGAAACTTTAGATAGACTTCAAGACTCTTGGGAAATTGGTATGACTGTGGTGGTTGTAAACTATATCTCTCCAGCTATTTCACCTTATTTCGCATTGTTTTTAGGTGCCTTTTTGCTTGGAGGTGGAAACCAGTCCAGTATATCGTCTACTGGGTTTATTATTGGTGCCGTTGCTTTAGTTTCAATATTGGGTCTGGTTGTTGGTCGTTTCTATGTTTCTGGGGAGGCTGCGTCTTTCCGGAAGAGAAGGATTAAGCAGTTAGAGGAGGCTAGAGATAGGGTTCAAAGGTATTTAGAGGAAAGTGGTGATGGTGGAACGCCTTAAGATTCTGGTGATGGGGCCTACTAGTGCGGGGAAAACATCAATAATTCGACAGATAATCTATGGATTGGAGCTAAAGGAACTTGCGAATATGGAACCAACTATGCTAATTAAGGTTCATCCGGATTACACACATAGGAATTATCTCTGCAAATTTTTTGATACTGGCGGACAAGAAATGATGTTTGATGAGTATTACCGTCCAGAGCGAGAAGGGCCCCTTTTCGGTAAGGTGGACATTTTTATTTATGTGGTTGACTCAGGTGACCCTAAAAGGATTCGCCTGGCAAGGAAAGAATTTTGGAGGTCTATCAGTAAAATTACAAAGTATTCACCTCAAGCTCTTCCAGTTATTTTTGCACACAAACAGGATTTGAAAGTACACCTACCGCCCGATGAAGTGAGTAAAATACTAATCGGATCGACCGAACTAAAAAACCAAGAATTTCTTCCCAAAGATCCTCAGGAAAGAAAGCAAATAGAAAAAATGATTAAGAGAATCATAGTTTATGGTACATCAATACAGGAACCTATTAAAAGTAATAATGAGCATAAGACTTATTGGATGAGATCCGATGAAGCTGTCACCGAGATCCTCGATATGTACAAGAGATTTCTTAGAGAAATGATGGTACTGGGTGCGGGAGCAAAAAAAGTTTACCCAGAAGAATTTTTAAACTATCTCATAGTTTTAATCAAGAATTTAGACAGAAATTTAGGATCTATGGGAAGTGTGATTGTGGATAAATTAAATAATTTTATCATTGCGACCAGCCTTAAAGAGGAAGAAATCAGTGATACAACATTAGGAAACATAATAGCACATTCCTCCATAATTCTGGAGGAAAGAGAAAAAGACTTCCCGAAAGCCCTCATTATTAGGGGAGAAGATTCGTTAATAGTACTGCAAAGTATAAATGAAGAAATAGCATTTTTGACAGCACTTCCACTGGATAAACAATTTGAAGAAGAGGAATTGTTTATGATGGTGGAAAAATCCTTAAACAAAATTTCAAACCTTTTTAAAACCATAAGTTAACCAATTGAGGGGAAATGAATGCCGAAAGGAATTTTTATCACATATTTTGACGCAATTGAGGGTGTGATGCTAAAACCAGACTACACATACATAACAGATAAAACAGAGATAACAAACAGCTTGGCTCAACAATTATATTTTGCACACTCTACAGGAGAAACCAAAGAATATCTCGAAATAAAAATGGGAAATCTTAAAATTTCAAGCTACTACTCTGGAATGGTTCCGAAATCAAGTAATCAAATATGTATAGCATTGCTACTGGAAGAAAAAGAGATGGGAGTAGCCTACAAAGAATTTCTTAAAACCAAAGCCATAGAAATAATTAAACTTATGGATAAGGGCGACGAAATCAAAATCCAAGAAATCTACAAAGAACTGGAAAAAAGAGAAAAAACCGTAGATAGAACACATCTCATGATACGAGTATTAGCAGACGAAGAAACCTGGAAGAGTCTCGATGCACTCAGAGAAGGGAAAACGGTATCTCCATCGATTCTCTCTAATTTAAAAAGGTTAGAACTTGTATCCGAAAAGCAAAACGGAGAGACAAAGTTTGAAATTATGAAGATAAAAATTTTTAAAGCCCCCTCAAATTCAATAATAGAAGATTTAGAAAAGGGAAAAGTATCTCCAGACATAAGGCGGGAAGTGGGTCAAAAAGTCATAAACGCAATAGATGAACTCCAAAGGCAAATAAGACAGGAAATAGAGGAGAGACCTATAGACATTCTAGAACCTCTCGTAAACTCAACAAACTATCAGATAATTAAAATTCTTGAAAAAGAGGGAATAATCTCGATAAAAAATCTAGTAAGAAGAATAGAGGTTGAGGAGGAAACTATTCTATATCACGTAGAACAACTAAAAAATCATATGCTAGCAGATCATACAAAGGAATACGTCTATCCGCTCTTGAAAGTAACGATAGAAACAAAAATCGAAGAAAGGAGCATCACCGAACGAATAAAAAATTTATTCAAAAAACACAGCAAACAAAAATTTCTAAAAAAGCCAAAAAAGGAAAAAATCGATAATAACATATAAATAGATTATCACTATTGAAAATCCTCCTTTTTGACTCACTGAAACTTATAACTGAAGTGTAAAAAAGCTCATCATGTACTACTAAAAAAGTCAAATACGCGATTTCCAAAAGAGAAGAGATTTAGAGACTCATGCCCGCTTTAAAAGCCTTCAAGTTCATCTCAGCCGTGCCAGCGGGGGTGTTTTCCCTGATACTCGCTTCTAGTGTTTCTAATGTTACCGGAATCATATTTGTAGCGTATGCGGCTCCCAACATCACCATATTTAGAGTTCTTGCACTTCCGGTCTCGCGAAAAGATATATCGGTGCCATCAATAGCTCTAACCTTGGTTATTTCCAGTTGTCTAAGATAGTCTAATATTTGTTCAAACGAGGGATACTTGTGGGCGAGCTGTCCCGACATGTCTCTTAGTCCATCTCGGGAGAAGCCTCTAGTTTCTATGGGATAATCATTTGTGATTATAGTGCATTCCCTATTTCCATAAACAGCTGAAACTTGGAGTGCTACTAACGGTTCAAAGGCTACTATCAGATTTGCTCCTCCTTCCGGTATCCTCGGAGAAAAAAGCTTCTCCCCGGTCCTAATATAACAGTAGGTTAGGGCGTTCCTGTGCGTCCAAGGTGGAATATCCGCAGACAAAACGTTTATTCCCTCTTGCGCCAAAGCCATTACCAAGAGTCTTTCGGTAAGAATAATACCCTGACCCGACAAACCACAAATTATAAGATTCAACTCTTCACTCATTAACCCGCATCCTCCTTACTTCTTTATTTCCTCTATAGCCTTATGAGGACATATCTGGCCACAGACACCGCAACCCACACACAATGCCAAGTCTATTTCGGGAGACCTGTCTGGAAGATCTAGATTATCCGTCCAAACTATGGCTATACATCCGAAGTTTTCGATACAGTATCCACAAATTGCACAGTTCAAACAGCGTTTAGCCTCTTCAACCGCCAATTCCTCAGGGTATCCCAAAAATATCTCGTCAAAGGTTTTTTTCCTTTTCTCTGGCTTTAAAACGGGCATAGTCTGCCGTTTTTTCTGGATTATCCCCCGGGGAAACGGTCTTACCTCTAGAGGCTGGTTTCTAACCTCCTTTCTTTCTTGGATTAGATCCTTGTCCCTGACGAATAGATCTATGGACTCCGCCGCCATGTGTCCGGTTTGTACGGCTTCCACAAAACTTGCGGGTCCGTTGATGATGTCGCCTGCTGCGAAGACTCCCGGAATGCTAGTTTCTAGTGTTTCGGGATTTACTTTGAAGGTCTTGAAGGGTGTTTTTTCTATCTTCTCGAAGCCGCTGAAATCAGGTTCCTGACCTATGGCTATTATTATGGTGTCCGCTTCTATCTCTGATTCTGTGTTTTCCGCGAATTGGGGGCAGATTTTGCCCTCCGAATCGAAAACACATGTGCACGCAATTGTTTCCAATCCCACAATCTTGCCGTCCTTGGTAAGTATTCTATTAGGTCCCAGTGATGGGCAGAGCTTCACACCTTCTTCCACCGCTTCTTGCAGCTGCCACTCATGGGCGGGCATTTCATCTCTTGATTCCAAGCAGACCATGTAAACTTCCTTTGCTCCTAGTCTGATTGCGCTCTGGGCACAATCCACAGCAACATTCCCCCCACCAATGACAATCACCCTATCACCCAAATTCATACTCTTTCCTTTTTTCACCTCTCTGAGGAATGGCAAACCGTAGAGAACTCCCTTAACATCTATTCCCTCCAGATTGATCATTCGAGGTTTCTGTGCCCCTATAGCGATGAGTACCGCTTTGAATCCCTCATTCCAGAGTTTATCTATTTCTGAGACTGTGGTAGGCGATGTAGATTCGTTCGATTTTTTAGGTTTTGTTAATTAGGGTTTCGCCTGT
>DXJA01000077.1 GCA_019056875.1 Candidatus Jordarchaeum madagascarense | reverse complement strand
TCTCACACGAGGATGCGGTTCGTCTGGTGGCCAGGCACCTGTATAATCGGTCTCGCTCCACCCGCAGCCGCTTAAAAACCCAACGCCGAAGGAGGAAACAACCTTAAATTTAACATTGTCGAGTTAGAAAGTTATTTAATTTGGTTTGTGCATTCTATATATAGAAATGCAAGTGAGGTAAGTGTCATGAGTATTTTCAATATCTTTAAAAAAGAAACTAAGGATAGTGAAGAAAGTAAAGATGCCGAGAGTGGCATTTCCACACAGAATATTGACTCGAATGATTCTACTCTTGGTGACGGGAAATTGATGAGCTGGTTACTTGCTAGAATGGAATCTCCTGAAATGATTGAAGCGAACAACAATGTGGGAGACATCAAATTACAATTTAACGTTGGAGGAATACTCTTTTACATGACTAAAAGTGGTATACAATCTTTCCAGATTATGAGTGGAAGATGCTCAGATCCAGATGCTCTGATAAGACTTCCTCCCGAAGTTGAGTCCAAGTTGGCAAGTTTAAACGATTTCACAGAATTTTTTCAAGAGTACAAGAAGTACGCAAAATCCTCCGGAAGGGACCAGTACATCAATATTAAGTATATGAGAGACCTTTCCCAACTAAATAAAAAGGGAATTCTACGAAGTAAATTACTACGTACGCTACTAATTGCTTAATTTTTAAATAGTAGATTACAACTTTTCTTTGTCTATTATTCTTTTTTGTGGTCTAAAATTATTTTTTTGGTTTAGTAATCTCTATTAATCAACAGATTCAATGAAAATTCAAGTTAATAATAAAAAAGTGAAGAATAATATTTGTCCCAGTGCTATTATCCTATTAACATCATTTTAAGACAAACTTAGTCAAATCGATTAGTCTTTTTGAATATCCCCACTCATTATCATACCATGATAAAACTTTTATGAGGTTTCCTCCTACTACGTAGGTTTTTTCAAGGTCAACAATTGACGAATATGGGTTTCTTATGAAATCCACTGAAACTAATGGTTCGTCTATGCAATCTAGGATCCCTTTCATTTCCTCTTTGGAGGCGGTGGTGAAGGTCTCGTTGACCTCTTCTTTGGTTGTGTTTCTCTCGACTGAGACTGTTAAGTCAACTATTGAAACGTCTGCAACTGGAACTCTGAGAGCCATCCCATCAAGTTTACCGTCAAGTTCGGGTATTACTAAGCCGATTGCTCTCGCTGCTCCTGTAGTGGTTGGTATTATCGAAAGATTTGCAGCTCTGGCTCTTCGTAAATCTTTGTGAGGGAAGTCTAAAATTCTTTGGTCGTTAGTGTAGGCGTGAGTTGTAGTCATAATTCCTTTCAGGACATGGAAGTTGTCATTTAGAACTTTTGCTATCGGGGCGAGGCAATTCGTGGTACAAGAAGCGTTTGAAACTATATGATGCTTTTTAGGGTCGTATGTTTTTTGATTGACCCCGAGTACAATTGTGATATCGGGATCCTTTGCTGGAGCCGAGATAATCACCTTTTTAACCCCGTCCCTTAGGTGTTTGCTCGCATCTTCTCTATTAGTAAAAACACCCGTGGATTCAATTACCACACTAACTCCATGGTCACCCCAAGGAATCTGTGATGGATCTCTTTTGTTGTAGACTTTGATTTCTTTTTCGTTAACCCATATTGCGTCTGCACCCTTCTCAGTTTTAACTTCTGCTTCGAGTTTACCATAAATTGAATCATACTTGAGTAGATGTGCCAGGATAGTGTTATCAGCGAGATCATTTATAGCCACAATTTCGACATTATCGGCCTCCATTGCCGCTCTAAAAGTGTTTCGACCTATTCTTCCAAAACCGTTAATTCCAATCTTTACAACCATCTCTTAGATCTCCCATACTTTTTATCAACAGAGATGTTTAGCGCTATAAATTATTTTTGGCTTCTCAAATATCCGAAAAATGTTTTTGTTCTTAATTCGTACCATGGTGGGTACTTAGGGTTTGATTTATATCTTATCTGACTCATTTTAAGTGTTGAGTGTGATTTTATGGGCATCCAGATAGACGATGCAGGTTGGGGCGACTTGGTTGGGGGTTGTTTTTTGGGCTTCCTACGTCGAGACACCGGCGAGTATATCGCGAAATTGATTGATATTTCTCATTTCCGTCCTCCCAATTTTGCTAGGAAAACCTATCTTAATGAGGCTTTACGACTGGCAAGGGAAGCTTTGGAGGAGCTAAGGGTTACTAAGGAAGAAGAGATAGAGATTTGTACTGGGTCGGTTCTGAGTGAGATCAGGTTGACTCTCATGGAGGAAGGATATACCGTGAAGCCTACACGCATCGAAGGGGAATTGCAGGATCGGGTGGAGAACTCTCTTTTGGATTATTATGCCGAATTGGGAATACCTAGGGAGAATTTGACTTTGGAGAGTGGGAGGGAAAGATTTTATGTATTGCTAAGATGGGTTATGGAGGATTTGGAGGGTAGGGAAAAATGTGTTAAAACTGGTTGGAAATCTTGGAACAGTAAGTGGAGATACTGGAGGCCAAAGAAAAAGAAAATTTACCGAAAAAGAGAACTTAATTCGTAAGAAGTTTTTAACTTAATATTTTAGTGTAGTAC
>DXJA01000076.1 GCA_019056875.1 Candidatus Jordarchaeum madagascarense | reverse complement strand
GTCGTATACTCACTCTTATTTCCGTCACATCTCTTGTGTTATGGTTGCGTCGTCGTCCTTGTTCTTTGTTCGTTCCTTGTGCGTCTGTCTTCCGATGTTTTCATTAGTTTTTTCTTAGTGCTTTTTTTTTTTTATACAACACAGCACTTGATGCAAAAAATATTTAAAAGCCCCAGCAACACCGATTAACAAATTGTTTCCGGTTCCAAGTTTTATTTTTAGGTTCAATTCTAATGCGTTTGAAGTGGTCAATTTTTGGTATTGGTTGGGGGATAAGTTTACATTTTTTCTGCCAGACGTTTTACAGCTTCGGTTGTTGGGTAATCGGTTAGGAACTTTTCCCAGAGTTCCTTGGCGAAGGTAACAAACTTCTCCTTTTTGAGCATTGATTTCAGCTGTTCCACGGTTTTGAATCCGCTTTTTTCAGCGTCTACCTCATCGTTGAATCTAGGTTGTTCCCTTATGAGCGTGAGGAAAACATAATTTAGTTCCAGGTCTTCCTCATCAAATTTCAATTCCAGGTAGGGTTTTAGCACTCCTCTTACTCCCATTTCTTCCCAGAGTTCTCTCTTTGCACTCTTTATAATGGATTCAAAACTGAAGTTTTCTTCGTATAGAACATGTCCACTAGCACTGTCCGTATACTTTCCTGGGTGGCTTTTCTTGGTGAGTGATCTCTTCTGAACTAGGAGCATTCCTTCACTGTTAAAACCTAGAATCCTAATAACAAGATGCTTGACATCCCTTCTGTGGGCTTCTTCCCTTTCCATAGGAAAGAATTCATATTCACCATCAGTCTTTCGCACGCAAGCTATTATCTCCATCAAAAATTCATTCCTTAACCAATAAATACTGATTTGTACGAGCGCTTGAAATTAAATTTTTTCAATAATCACTATTGCTATTCGTCTATTAAACTGTTTGATTTGCTGATCCTTTAAATTTCGTAGTCAGGGGACGGTGGGAAGAGTGTGTTTTTTATTACAAGCAATCAAGTATGTCCTTAACCTTCAGTAATATTTTTATACAAAGTTAAATTGATTTCACGTTAATAATCATTAGTTATTGCAAGAAAAAGGTGAAAAATTTGTGTAGTATGTTTGTTCCGAATATAGTGAGAAACGTTGCCATAATTACTGGTGGCATTTCAAGGTATGCGCGGCCCAGAAACGAGAATCAAGAAGAAATGGTTGCGGAAGCCTTTATGGAAGCATTAGATGATTGCCCCGACCTAACCATAAGAGATATCGATAATCATGTGTGCTCCTATTTCTCTGATCATTTTGAGCAACAGTTAGCCATGGCGTGGATAATACACGACTACTTGGGTTTAACGCCAAAACCAGTCTTCAGGGTTGAAGACGGCGGAGCGGGACCACTCGCAGCGATACGCGCTGGTTTCGCGCTAGTTGCGTCTGGGCTCTCTGATGTGTGTTTAGTGACCGGAGTGGAAAAGCAGGGTGAGGTTGGTACGGCCAAAGCAAATGAATTCATAGCGCTAGCCTCAGACACCGATTTCGAGTTCCCCGCCGGTGGATACTACACCGGATACTACGCCGCTATGGCGGCAAGACACATGTACCTTTATGGTGACACGGAGGAAGACTTTGCCCTTATAGCTGTGAAGAATAAAAATTACGCATTAGATAATCCCTACGCTCAGTGGCCACAGGAAAACGGAGGGAAAGAAATCACTGTTGACGACGTGCTCAACTCTAGACTCTTAGCTTGGCCATTGAAAACCATGGATTGTTGTCTTTTAACCGAAGGAGCTTCATGTATAGTCTTAGCTGCGGAGGACATCGTTCACAAATATACTGATGAGCCGGTTTGGATTGACGGTATAGGCTTGGGTACCGATTTCATGAGACCGGGAGATAGGCCGGATAGTCCTACGTGGTCTGCTATAAATAGAGATTCCAAGAAACGCTATCCCGATTACGCTCTAAAACCTAGAGAACCCTATCCCGAGATATCCAATTTCGGAGCATGTAAGATCGCTGCAAAAACAGCCTACAAAATGGCGGAAATAGCAAATCCACTTCAAGAAATAGATATAATTGAGATTCATGATGCCTATGATTCAAGCGAGCTACAAACCTATGAAGATTTAATGCTTTGCAAGGTCGGAGAAGGAAAAAACCTAATCCGAGAGGGGCAAGTGTATGTTAACAGTGACGTCACCGTAAACCCAAGCGGGGGACTAGAAGGTATGGGCCATCCAGTGGGATCCACCGCTATAGGACAGTGTGTGGAGCTCTTATGGCAATTGAAACAGATGATTCCTAAAAAACACTTTAGCAGCAAAACCCAGGTCGACAATGCGGAAACCGCGTTGCTGCACAGCCACGCTGGAACAGGAACAGCCATAGCTGTGGCGATTCTGAGGAGGTGAAAATTATGGCTAAAAAAGAAAAGAATTTTAAATGGCCCAAAATAGGTGAAGAAGGACACAATGTTAAGGTCGTTAAAGAAGTACCCATAGACCCCAAATTTGAAGGTTGGGGAAATCTGGGTAGAATGTCAATAGCGGGATACAGAATAATAGAAGCAAATGAAGGACCCCGAATCGATAAGCTCGGAACTAGAAGATACATGCGAGTGTACAGGCCCTACGACATTATGTACAACCACAGTTACGGAAGAGTATCAAAGTTCTTCGAGGGCTTACTGGAGAAAAAAATCTATGGTACACAATGCCCTCAGTGTAGAGACAAATTCATGCCACCAAGAGCACACTGCTGGAGACCGGAATGCAACCTACAGGAAACAGAATGGATTGAGTTAAAGCCCCAAGGCATCCTACACAGCTACACGATTCTCGGTTTCGCCGCAGAAGCATTTCTACCACAACTACCCTTCGTATTAGGATACGTGAGAGTGGATGGTTGCAACACCCTAATAGCACTGCGAGTGGCTATGGAAGAAGCGGGATACATGATAGAAGAAGTAGAGTGCGACACACCCGTAAACATAAAGTTTATAGACGAACCCAAGGGCTCAGTGTTAGACATTTACGCGGTTCCCTCAGAAAAACCAAAATCCAGAAGAACACCAGAACAAAAAGAACATCTCATAAAACAAATAGAAATAATCTCCTCATGGGTAAAAAAGAAATACGGCTAACCCATCACCCTTTTTTTAACAATGAAAAATTGCACTTTTTAAAAAAGATTGAACCTAGTTTAGTAGAGGTCTTCGATGGCGAAATCTAAACCCAATTCTTTTAATTTTTCCTTTTTCGGAACACCGTTTTCGTTCCATCCGCAGACGTTATAATATTTGGGCAGCATCTCTCCGAGCCTTATCACCTGTCCTTTCCATGGTCCTCTGGGTAATGGCTCATTCGTGGAGCGATAAGGAAGCGTATCATCCTTACTGGTAAATCCTTCACGGGCATTGAAGCTCCTCGTAAGATTATTTATTCTCTCCCCAACCAGGCGAAACTCCTCCTCAGTATAATTGAAGCCGGTGGCAACGTTAATCATCTGAAGTAGAGAGTCGTAGAGCGTTTCATCAGCAACAGCGAATTGGCAAAGTCCACAACTATGAATTAGGGCTCTGTTTTGTTGACCCTGCTTCACCGCTTCAGGCTTATCATCAGGAATCCTGGGATCCAACTTATCGAAAAAGTGCTCCGCTCCATAGAGCCACGGTCTAAGATGGCAAGCTCCCCGATCCGCAACCGCGTAAGCCAACGCATGTCCGTGCCCGGCTCTAGGTACATATGCAGGTATCTCTAATCCCTTAACGTGCATAGCGAATTTTTCCGATCCCTTCCCAATCCTCTCCGCCGCTCTCTTAACTCCGTTGGCGAGAAGTAATCCAAGATTTCCGTAAACGTTACCCGCCATGTTCACCGCTTTAAGAAAAGCCTGCTCGTTGCCGAATCTCAAATCAACTTCATCAATATCCTCAACACTCACCAATCCCTTCTCCACACACTCCATCACGAAACCAATAGTGTTTCCCAAAGATATGGTATCAAGGCCATAGTTATCACACATCTTATCCGCCACTGTGATTACTTCTCTGCTCCTTATGCCACAGTTGGGTCCAAATAGGGAAATGGTTTCATACTCCGGGCCCTCATCCGAGACACCGGCGTACTCTCCCTCTCTTATGACCGCTAGGTGGGCACATCTTATGGGACAGTTATAGCAGGGCTTCACATAATTACCTCCACCCCAGAGGGTGTCCTGGAACATGTCTCCCGCCAATTCCTCTGCTGCTTCATCCCATTGGCTTTCGCTGAAGTTTTTGGTTGGCCAGCCTCCGGTTGAGTTTACCACTCTTACAATTGAAGCTGTACCCATCGCCGCCATTCTTGCACTACCCTCCTTGGCGTCCTTGTGTGCTTCTTTTGCCAACTCATTAAATTTATGAGAATCAGCGATAGGAGCCTTCCCATGACCCACAACCGATATCGCCTTGAGATTCTTGGAACCCATAACCGCACCGGTTCCCCCTCTCCCCGCAGCTCTCATATCCGCAATAACTGCCGCCAGCCTAGCCTGCCTCTCACCAGCGGGCCCGATGGTTGCCACCCGCACGGTTCTATCCGACTTGTGCCTCTCTCTCAGATAACTTATAGTGTCTATAGTGCCCATTCCCCACAGAAACCCTGCATCCCTTATAGAAGCCTTACCATCATCCACATGAATGTAAACTGGGCTTTCCCCTCTTCCCTCAACTATGATACTGTCGAAACCCGCGAATCTGAGCTCCGGTCCCCAGAATCCACCACAGCTGGAGTCCACCCAACCGCCAGTTAAAGGGGACTTGGTACAAACCACAAATCGACAGGATGAGGGGGCTTTTGTACCGGTTAATGGGCCGTTCATAAAGATAAGCTTATTTTCGGGGCTTAACGGGTCTACTCCTTTCTTTAGTTCTCTAAAAAGGTAATAGGCTGCTAAACCCTTCGAACCTAAAAAACTCTTGGCAGCATCCGAGTCTATTTTCTCAGTTTTTATTTTATCTGTGCTAAGGTTTATGCGAAGGAGTTTCCCATCTTTCATAGACACCATAAATCACGCTCCAGCATTTAATCGGAAGTGATAACAAAATTACATCAAGAGGTATAATATTAAACTAACGAGGAATCAAAAGAATTTTATAACTTAAGGATTCGACTCTTTGAGCTTATTATGAGCATACTTGAGAAACTTCACCACTTGATTATCACTGGAGAACCAGTTTAAAACGCCACTCTCAAGTTCTTCAATTATTATAGGTATTATTTCTGTTAGTCTCTGCCATGCTTTGCCCGAATTAATATCTGGTAAATAGAAATATTTGTCCTGATCATTAGTGAATGGAAATGGGGTCGTAGTTTCCCATTCTAAATAAATGCTGAAGTCCGCATCATCACCTGTTATATACATCGTTCCAAGAGAGCAATTTTTAGCGGCTTGAAATTCTCCCCAAATCCACCTTTGCTCAATTTTGTTTTCTCTTATTTTGAAGTGCCCCTTATCGAAGACTGCTAGAATAGCTTTGTAAACCGCGTCCAGTTTAATGTTCCTGTTCACAAACCTTTGCGACCATTTTCCCTTCAAAACCAATTATCCCTCCAGCCACTTTTCTCGCAGATTCACGAAATTAATGGTTTAATAAATAATTGTGTTTCAACATTACACCGACTTCCGAATTACAATCCAGTTTTAGAATTTAAGGTTCTTACAATAAAAATAATCATTTCATAAACATATAAGCATTAACTACAAACTCTTACCGGACGACACGGTGGAGCCAGTAAAGGCAGAGGAAAAAAGGGTGATTTAACTACTGGGAAAGAACAGGGGCTACATACTATTTCCCTCTCACACCCTCCCACAATTTGCTAGGGGATGTTCCGTTTTAGAACATAGTGGCAATGTATGACGCCCCCCTTAAGTATGGAAAATACAAGTAACCAAAAACATCTTCTCACAAGATTTAAATGAATATCTCTCCTCTTGATAGGCATACTGCTGATTTTGAATTCTAAAGAGGATTATGAATTGAAGAAAATCGGAATAATCTTTGATTTCGATGGAACACTCGTGGACTCTTTCAGCAACCGCATAGAACCACACAAAAAGGTAGCAGAACTCATAACTGAATTCCTTAAAAAAAGAGGAATAAAAGCCAATTACCACAACATACTCGAAAAAGTGATAAGAACAGAGGAAGAGGGGGAGAAAAGGGTAACCCGAAGCAGAGACGAGTGGTGGAAGCAAATCTTCAAAGAATTAAATATAAACAATGTGCCCGAAGACTTCGTCACTAAATTAACCAACGTGTATTGGGAAACGCTAAGGGATACCACCACAATCTATCAAGGCGCACCGGAACTCCTAGCAGAGCTCAAACAAAAGGGATACAAGCTCGGACTACTGAGCGACACCGATTTCGCTCCAGGATGGAAAGAAAAACGATTCAAGAGCTCCGGCCTAGCCAAGTTTTTCGACACCTACGTGGTAGCTGGAGAAACAACCCCGGAACCCAAACCCAGTCCCCAACCCTTCCTAGAAGTCATAAAAAGACTAAATCTTAAACCGGAGCAAGTGATCCATGTAGGAGACAATCAGGACACGGACATAAAGGGCGCAACCGCAGCCGGTATAGACTCCTTATGGATAGACTGGCAGGGAAACCCGAGCGGAAACCGATACGGAGCCAAAGCAATAGCGAAAGGATTCCCAGAATTAAAAGATATCCTCTATAAATTTCTAGGTATCCAAAAGTAAATACAAAAACAAAAAAATGAAGAGGGGAATAGACTCCCAATTAAGATTATTTGCCCTTGAAAACTGGTTTTCTCTTTTCTAGGAAAGACATTGCAGCTTCCCGGTGATCCTCCGAAGCGTACAGTTGGGCCTGATACTGAACCTCCTTGACAATCATCTCGTCAAATATTTTTTTGAATCCTTCATGTATAAGCTTTTTAGACATTCCAAGCGCTAAGGGAGGCCCACCAGCCAGCCTGTTTGCAAGCTCCATCACAGTGGACATCAACTGATCCGCTGGAACCACCTTATTTACTAGTCCTATTCGTAAGGCTTCCTGAGCATTTATCCTGTCACCAGTGAAAATCAGCTCCTTTGCCTTATGAATACCCACCAACATGGGAAGAAGCAAGCTCCCATTCATATCCGGAAGCAAAGCCATTCTAATGAAAAATTCTCCAAAGCTAGCGGCTTCAGAAGCGATTATGATATCACAGTTCAAAAGAACATTCGTTCCGAAACCCACAGCCACACCATTAACCGCCGCAATAATCGGTTTGGGGACATCGACTAAATCATAGGGGGTAATAATAGTCTCCGGCACAATGCCCTCCTCGGTCATCTTCTTAAAGTCCTCCAGAGTAACTCCTCCAGCAAAATCCGAAATATCCGCACCAGAACAGAACCCCCGACCCGCACCGGTGAGAACGATTGCCCGAACCTCGGGATCTTCCTTAGCCTCCCGAAAAGCGCATTTCAAATCCTTGTTCATCTGAGAATTCAGAGCATTTAATTTTTCAGGACGGTTAAGCGTAATAACTGCAACGCTGCCCTTCTTCTCATATAGAACCGACTCAAACTCCGGCATAAAACACACCACCAAAAAAACACTATCCAAACCAGGCGAACACTAAATAATCTGAGATACACTACAAGTAGAAATAATTCATAAATAAAGATGTACAGGTATCCATTTGTTTTAAAAAAAAAATAGAAATAAAAAAGAGAGAGTTAGTATTGGGCGTGCGCGTTTTGCGCGTCCTGTTCG
>DXJA01000075.1 GCA_019056875.1 Candidatus Jordarchaeum madagascarense | reverse complement strand
TAATATTTGTTCGACCAAATTTTCCTGTGCGGACTATTTTTGTGTATTGAGCCAATATTACAAGGAGATTACAAAGAGAATTAAACATGAAGAACAATGAAAATTTGAATATTACTCTATGGGAAATTTTTTGTTATTATAAAAACAAGTTATCCAATATCTCCTTATAAGTAAGGTGAAAAATTCTGGAGAGGATATTATGGATGTGTCCAAAAAAATTCCAGTTAAGCATGTAACCCTATTTTCAAACGGAATATCAATATTAGAGAGACAGGGATCCGTTCCAGTAAAAGAAGGGATTCTCTATACACTTGATTTCGATTTAAACGATTTAAACAACGTTTTGAGAACAATACTGGTAATTGACTCTGATGGCGGAGCGGTAAAAAAAATCCAATATGAAATTCCTGAAAATGGATTCGAAATTCTAGCAGACAAATTTAAGATTAATCCCGATAAGGCGTTCTCCAGCATTATAGAGGGTTCAATTAACGAGGAAACCACAATAATAACCAATAGTGGGGAGGAAATTACCGGACGTATTTTGGGCTCCGAAACTAATGGTCATCTAATAATTACCAATGACACTGTTGAAAGAACCGACGAGCTGATTTTATTAAACGAGGAAAACAAAATTATCCGGTTACCTATGAAAAATGTCGATCAACTTATTCCGAATAAAAATGTCATAAAGAAAATTCGCCAGAGTCAAACAGCCAATAAAGCGGAGGCAACTATAGGATGGGAATTAGATCCAGGTAACGATGGGAAAGAAACTCATGATATAACTATTAGATATCTACAAAAATTAGAAAGATGGGATATGATATACCATATACATGAATTGAATGGCAAATTCATTCTTTACGGTTGGGGTGTTATTAGAAATCCAACCGAGGAGGATTGGAAGGATGTTTCAGTCGACTTGGAAGTAGGAACAGCTCCCGAGTCAAAGATTCAGATTTATAAATCTAAGACCAGCAACACAGAAGAAAATCCCACTGAAAATATGCTAGTAAAACAAAAGACAGAATTGTATCAGTATCATATTTCAGAACCCTTAACTATACCAAAAATGTCCTCTGTTCTAGTACCCATAATACAAGAAACAATAGAGGGTAACCGTGAATATTTTTGGAACACCCCCGAATCAAAACCAATCCTCTTTCTGAAAATAACTAATAATCAAGATTTAGCTTGGGCTCCGGGCTCTGTGGTTTATTGGGAAAAGGCTCAATTCACAAGTGAAGGAAAAATCGAATTTACCCCAATAAATGAAGAGGCAAGAATCAAAATTCGGCACACACTTGATGTGAATGTAAAAAAAGAACAAGAAAAAATAGAATACAATGGGGAAAAGCCAAACGAAGATTTCTCAAGAAGCTACCTCACCAAATTTAAATTAGAAAATTTAAGAACCGAACCAGTGATTTTATGGATAAACGATAAAGCTCCAGAGAACTCACCCCCCGAAATAATAAACGCTACGCACAACCCAAATAAAGATTTTGAAGGCAACTTCATATGGTTAACAACCCTCAGTCCAAGAGAAAAGACTGAAATCAGTTTTGTATACGCTTACAAATAATCTCTCCACATTTTTTATCAATTTTTATAGCCTAATACTAGAAAGTTTTAGAAGCAATAGTTATACAAAAAATTTTAATGGTTATTTTTCTTCTCTAGTATTTGAATACTGTTAAAAATCTCTAAAAGAATCCTTTAATCCTTAATGGACGTGAACCGGCTTTAATGGTACTTTTTTATAATAGATTAAATTTAAGTTATATTGTCACTCAAAGGCCTCTTTTCCAACTAATTTAGGAACGCTTTATATTCAAGCCATGTAAAATTTAATCAGAGTTTAATGCTTAGGAGAGTTAGAACAGCATTGCGCGGAAAATATAGAAAATATAAAGACACTTTTGTTAAATCCTTACTGGAGGGAGACACCGAGGCAAATGTTGATTATTTAGCGGATACTCTACTGGATTTTATGGAACAAGAGTGTGAGCGTTGTATGAGTAATAGGATGATGTGTGCGCTTCGTCCTGCCTGCCCAAACCGCAAATTTTTGAATATTCTACTTAGATTTGGAGTTGATGTTAAGGATCTACCAAGTTTTTGCTACGAACAACAACTTAGTAGTGTTAATACCTATTTAGAAGGCAGTTCTAAAACTAAAATAATTGACACCGTCTTACCCATAAAGGAATTTCTGAACCTTCTCTCCGGTGGAGGGGAGAGGCTCATGGGACCCCTGCGTGAGGGTAATGTTGAAAAGCTCTCAAAAGAGTTGTTTATTGAACTCAAAAGAGCCACACCCGAAGTATTAACATCTGTGGGGGAGGATTACATTTTGGCTTTGGTAGATGATGGACTTTACTACTTTGATCTTTCTTGTGAAATCGCTATTATTAATCCTAGAGATACTACTATAAAATCAAAAAAGATCATAAGTGATTTGATTAATATTTATCGGGAAAGGTATAAATTAGATTTAGAGCTGAGAGAGGAGTTTGAAGGGCTTTTCTACCTAGATATCTTTATTCCATTAGAAAACTCTCAAAATAAATTTAAAGATAAGATTGAAGGGATATTGAAGGATTATGAACAAAAATTTTTGCGTTTCACAGATTATGTTTCCAATTATTTTACAGATAGTAAAATTAACTTGGTTCTTGAAATAAAAACACCAACGATTCAACAAAAAAATGACGTAACATTTAAGAAAATAATCAACACATTCATTCAAATCAACAATCTTATAAAAGAAATAAATCAATTATCACCCGCGTAAGGCAAATTATCTCTATATGATTACCTTTTTATCATTTATTAGGGGTTGAAATATTCATTCAATTTAATGAAATGCTTGGGTGTTGTAGATGTCGTCATCAATAACTCAAACAATCATGGAAAATATAGGTTTGAATGGTGAGGAAGCCAAGTTATATGAAGCTATCTTACTTAACGGAACTCTCACCCCCGGAGAAATAAGTGTATACGTTGGATTTCCAGTAGACAAAGTAGAATCTTTACTTAAAAAGCTGGAAAAGCAACAAATCGTAAGAAAAATGCCTGGAGTAGTAATAAGATACTCCATAGCTCCACCTTTCAAGCAGCTAGGAGAAACACTAAAAAAATTTGGGAAAGAAGCTGAAAAATTTAGGGAAACAGTGGATCAAAAGTTTAAGGAATTTTTGACTGAAATAGAAAATTCAGTCACTATTTGGAAGAATGATTTGAACTCCATAATTGATACAGAATTCACCAAAATTAGCAATGAAAATGCAGTCATAACTAAAAATCTTGAACAAATCACTCTACAAACTTCTAAAGCCTTAGGAAAGGAAGCCGAAAAAAGGGTAAAAGAAGTATCTGAGGCGATTGAAAGCCACTCTGAACTCTACAATAATCGAATTTATGAATATGAGAATAGTTTACAGCGTATCTTGGACACACAAGTTGAAAAAAATGAAAAGGATAAAGAATTAACAGAAAAAAATCTTGAAGCGATTGTTGATAGCAATTCCAAGTATTATGTTGATAATCTGCAGAACCTAAATAAAAATCTCCAGAAAACGTTATCAGAAAACTCTGAAATACTTCTAGAGAGCCTAAACCAGATAGAGGCTAAAAATATCGATATTTTAGAAAAAACTTCATTAAAATTCGACGAGCTAGCAAACGAAACAAAAAACAAAACCTATTCCACCTTAGATAATCATCAAAATGATTTTACCACAGACGTAACAGACCTTTTGTCCTCTGCAAATAAGACATTTCAAGATCAAATAAAGATTCGAGATGAAAATCTAGGCTTACTTCGTAACACTATTGAACAAACTATTTTGGAAAACTCTATAGAAACTGCTAAAACACTATCCAACTTTCATCAATTAACTAGCACAGCCCTAAACAAATTATTCAAAAAACATAAAGAAAATGTAGAATCTATTTCTGAAAAATTAGCCGAACTAGTTCACAACGGATATAATCGTGCATCCTCAACAATTGATGAAGTTAAAATATCAATTGATGATTACTTGGACTCACATGCAAAATTACTCAACAGGGAATATAAAAACTTCCAAAAAGAATTTGTGAACACGGCAAACGCCGGAAATCAAAATTTGGTTACTACTTGTAGCAACATACAAAAATATTATACAGACACTTTTAACCAGCAACAAAATATAAATGTCGAAACTACAGATAGTCTAAAAGACAAAATAGGTGAACTGTTTAAGAAAAACATCGAAGAAATTAATTCCGCACTAGCAAATATCCAAAAATATATCGAAGATAATTTGCAACCAGAATTTAGAATATACGATAATGATCTTGAAAATATGCAGAAACTCATTTTCACATCGTTAGATGATTCAAAATCTGGTCTATTAGCCT
>DXJA01000074.1 GCA_019056875.1 Candidatus Jordarchaeum madagascarense | reverse complement strand
GAAACCCATTATTAGAGGTTATTAACCCCACTCTCGGTACCACTATCTCTCCCTCTTCAATGGCCCGCATTAAAACATTTAAGGCGTCAGGAGGTATTCTGTTAAACTCGTCAATATAGAGTATGCCGCCATTTTTCATAGCCTGTAAAAGGGGTCCTTCAACGAAGTATTCTGGCTTATATCCTTCTGCCACCGCTTGTGCCGGATCAAAATATCCTAAGAGTTTTGAGGGAGTTAAATCAGCGTTCCCCTCAACCATGATAAAAGGAGTACGCATTTCTTCCGCTATCGCCTGCAGCAGTGTACTCTTGGTGGTTCCCGGAGGACCCTCGAGAAGAATGTGCCTTCCCGCCGAAAGGGCGGCTAGAATGTTGCGGGTTTCCCTTTCCCGGTTTACGATCCGCTTTTTCACTCTTTCGTATATTTCCTTTAGATTTTCTGTTTGCAAAATTATCGACCAACTCTATACGCTTTGATTAACAGTTGAATTCGAACAGAAATAAATCTTGGGTATTAATTGAATTAATTGATTAAAGAAAAATTTGTAGTTTTAAAACCAGTAAGTTATGTTTTTGGATTGGAAAGTTTTATTTTGTGGGGATGATTTCGATCCCTTTTTCAGTTATTTTGAATTCACCCTTTGTTGAGGCTTTACCTCGGTGTCTCACGTGTATTTCATGGCCTCGAATTTCCATTATGACATCGGCTAACTGCAGTATCTGCACCATTACACTTTTTTCAGCCAATTCGGATTCGAGAAGAGAAAGAAATATTCCTTTAACTAATCGAACTCGGGCTTTAAGAAACGAAAGAAATCTTACCGCAGCGGACGGATTTATAAAAGTGATGATGCTTGAGAGGGAATCGAGCACCAATCTTAGCGTTTTAAAATGCGCAGTCAAATTTGATATTGCTTCAACGATTTTTGCACTCAGTCCGGCTAAGTCGGTTGCAGCGGGAACATACGACACATTTTTTGTATCTTCGACATTGGGATTGACGGTTTGGGAATAGGAATCAATTATTTTGTATGAAACCTTTTCATCTTTATTATATTCGGATAGGTTCCATCCAAACTCTTCCATTTCGGTATAGATGTCTTCGGCAAAATTATTTGTCGTAATATAGATTCCCGAATCGCCTTTTTCAAGACCCTTGTAGAAGAATTCTTTTGCGAGAATTTCTTTTCCACAAAGCGGTTCGCCCACAATTATGCAAAGTGAGCCGGGGCGTAGGCCGCTGTTTAATATTTCGTCTAGGCCTGGAATTCCTATTTGGATTCCCTTTTCATTTTTTGATTCGGACAATTATCTTCCCTCTTTCTGCGACGCCCGTTATTTCTCCCGAGTCCGCCGTTTACTATAATTATTTTAATTCTTATTTATTTTTAGTGTTTGTGGGTATTAATAAATGCAAGGATTTTTGTAATATAAAATTGGATGATTATTTAAATATTTTCATAATATCCTTTCTGTACTGCTCTAATACCGAGGTAATTTTTTCGGTATCGGCCTTTTCACTTATTGAAACAACAAGTATGGCCCTGGGTCCGGTACCCAAAGCTAGTATTTTACCCCTCTCGATTTCAACTATTATCCTCTTTGCGAAAGATTTTAGTAATGCGGCTGCTGTCTCCGACGCCCCAACCATAGAGGCAGACATAGCCGCGAATTTTTGCCCATCAATATCTGGTGGAAGGTTGCTTGATATAAGGATACCGTTTCGGGTTATTATCGCTGCCCCTTCAATATCCGAAACATTTTGTAGGCTGGCTAAAATTCTTTCCAAATCTTCTGTCTCATCAGTTTTCAATCTCATTTCCTCCAAACAGTATGACATCGAGAAGAATATCAATCACCAGTGTTAAGTTACTTTTGGTCTTCGCGCTGCAACCTACAATGGGAATCTTTACCGGAAGAGCAAGTTTATCTTGAACAATCGATGGCTCTAAAGCTTCCTCAAGATCCTGTTTATTCGCTACAATGACAGAAGGGATATCGAAGCCACCACACTTCTCGAAAAGAATTTTGGCTCTGGGAAAAGTTTCTGGAGCTGAGCTATCGACCATTAGGATTAATCCTATCGCTTCTTGAGCTATTGTTTCTATCATCGTGTCGAATTGTGGTTGCCCCGGGGTTCCAAAGAATTCGATATAGAACCCTCTATAATCCAGTGTACCATAATCAAGGGCAACCGTGGTGCCCATACGATCCACGCTGATTGCCTCGTCCGCTATGGCATGGAGAAAGGTTGTTTTGCCCGCTTCGTAAGCGCCTGTTATTACGATTTTCGGTAGGTATACTCTGAGTCCTCCCGGAACCAGTACCCTTACCGGAATTTCTAAGTGCGTTTTCCGCGCCCAAGTTATCTTTTTTATGGAAAGAGATTGCTTGATGTATAAGAATTCTCTACTAGGTTTGATTTCAAAGACTCCTTCAAAGAATTCCGTAATCTTTCCAACCTCGTCTTGTTGGTAAGTCCAGGTGGAAAAGAGACCGATAACAATAGCCTCTTGTAAACAGCCAATTAGATCCAGTATCTCTTCAACCCCGTTTCCATGCATATCTAAAAAGCTACTTATTGAATCAAAGATTACCACCGTTTTGTCTGATGAGAATCTTGATAGTTTTTCCATGGTGTCTTTACTGTCGTAAGGATTGGTAACTAGTTTTTCCTTGCTGTCTATTCCACTGTATCCGCAATAAGCATCAACCAATACGAAGGAGCCTTCTCTCTCAAAGTGATCGGTTGCCCAACCTAAAGTTTTTGCCTGTTTTCTAACCGCATCTGGAAACTTGTTGTTCACAATATATATTATTCTGTATCCGTTGTCTATTCCCACTTTTGCAAAATGAAGACCTATTATTGAAGGGTCTATTCCGGGTGCTACCATGAACACAACTTTTTTCTTATCAGGGATGCCCTTTATCTTCTTGTCGAAATACGGAATGTTTGTTTTTAACATTGGAAGGAATCTCCTAGTAGATCACGCTAACTCCATCATTAGTTATGGAAATTCGCCTCCTACCCGCATAATGAGCAGTGCCCCTCATTTTAAAAACTTCAATATATCTATTTCTTTTATCGTCCTCAGCTTCCCAGTACAACACTATAACTCCATTTGCCAGATATTCTTCAACCCCAAAACGAGTAATCTTTGTTTGGTCAGTACCGGTTTCTGTAACAAATATAGAGGTACAATTGTTTCTACGCAACATGCTGGAGATGATGTTTAATTCCCTGCGAATCACCCCGATGTTAGGATATTGTAAAAACAGTACAGAGACCGGATCCAGTACCACTCTCTTTATTCCCAACTCCTTAACTGCGGTTTCGAGTGTAATGAATAATCCATCAAGGTTGAAGGCTTCAGGGTTTAAAGTTAGAGCGGTGTCACCTAGGGTCATCATAGTAAAATCTGCGATTAGTAGCTTTTTATTTCTAATGAGGCTGCCCAAGTTCCATTCAAAATTGTTACCATTTCGGAGTAAACTCTGCATAGTCTCCTCAAAGGTTACATAAAGTCCTGGTTCATCGAACTGGGAAGCACCCCTATATAAAAATTCTAAAGAAAAAATGGATTTCCCGGCACCAGAAACCCCAGATATTATGTACGTTTCACCTTTTAGTAGACCCCCCTGGATCAATTCGTCGAATCCTTTAATACCGGTGGGTGTCCTATCACTCAACTGCTCTTCTTCTGCTTCACCCTCGAAAACTTTTGTTCTTCTACGCAGTTCATCCAAAAGGGACTCACTACGGGGTTTCCTTTTTCTACTCATGCTTATTCTTCCCTCCGTTTTGTTAATTCTTCTAGAACCTCTATAAGTTCATCAACTGTTGGAACCCCAATAAATCTCCAGTTCAAGCCAACAATATCCAAAGTCGGTGTGGTTAACACACCATCTCTTAGGGCTCTTTCAGGGTTTTTTTGTAAATCCACCTCTTCAATCTCGAGTTCCAGATTTAAATTTTTCAGACTTTTTCTAATGTTACTTAAAACCATGTGATATTTGGGGGTTCTCTGAGTCCTAAAGAGAACTAGTTTATACTTTCCCACCGTCACCGTAACCACAACCTAAAACGGTGCATCTTTAATATAAAATTAGCAAAGTTGGTTAATAAGGATTTAGTAACTCAAAGAAGCAAAAATTAACACAAACATGGTTTTCTGAACATATAAACAAAATATAAAAAATTGTTTCGCAACAAATACCAACTAATAAAAATTCACTCCTATCGCAAGAATATAAACGGAGTTTATTACTAAAATAGTAATCCAATGTACCAGAAAAATAAAAAAAGATTCAAAAAAGGAGTGTTTTACACAAAATCTACCAGTGGCTCAATCTGTTTGTTTATTACAGTGAAAGTCTCTTAATACAGGTTTCTTCTAGTGTAGGTTTTCGAACCACTGTCATTTTCGCCTCGGGGCAGACCGTTGTAGCTAATGCGTCTACCATGGGAAAGCAGGCTATACTACACGATATTTTGTACTTTTTGAAAGCCTCGTGCATGGGGCAGTTTAAATGGTATGCGTCATAGGAGTTTTCGCCCGTCTTTTCAAATTTTGCTTTCAGTTTTGTTAGGTTACACGCAATCTTCCAAGCATCCGCAGCATCCTTAAGGGTGTTACCCAGTCCCAGTCTCTGCTTTAGCGTCTCGCCCTGATTCCTACCCTGCTCACTGAAAACCTCAGCAATCATTTTTTCACCCTCTTTTTTATAGGTCTTAATCATCGCAGCTGAGAGGGCGGCTGCGGTATCCAAAAGAGATTCTTGGACGAGATTTGCCCTCATTCCACCCGGAATAAGATTCCATAAAGCCAACATTTTGCTAACTGACAATAAAACCACCTCATATGAAAATAAACAAACTATTTCTGCTGAATTAAAATATACTTAACATATTTAACCTTTAGCAAGCTCTAATCAAGTATCAAAACGGAATAAATCTGCGATTTTTGAATAAATTTTTGAAAGTGGTTGGTAGGTTTTGGTGTTTGACCCAGTAATTGTTATATTTGGAAAATCTTTTGATAAGAATTAAGACCGTCAAAAGGGAGTAAAAGAGTATTCTCACACACCAAAATCGGCAGATAATTCAATGCAGAGTATCTTTAACCCTAAAAAATAGGTCAACTACTCATCATAAAAAGGTTGTAAAATTTTGTGTGTTAGGTTTTGGGTTTGGGTCAGAGGTGATTTGGTTTGAACGAGAGTATTAAGGTGTTGTTCGACCCGGATTCTGTTGCAATTGTGGGTGCTTCCAACAATGTTTCGAAGCTGGGTAGCATAGTTTTGAATTTTATGATTGAACGAGGCTTTCCTAAAGAAAACGTCTTTCCCGTGAATCCCTCCGAAGAGGAGGTTATGGGTTTAAAGTGTTACCCCAGCGTTATTGATGTTCCCAAAAAAGTGGATTTAACCTACATACTTACCCCTGCAAACACCGTTGAGAAAATTTTGGATGATTGTGTCAATAGGGGTGTAAAATGTGCGATAATTGGATCCTCGGGCTTCGCTGAAGCAGGAAAGAGGGATGAACAAAACAAACTTGTGAAAAAGGCGAGAGAGGGAGGGCTACGCCTCTGCGGTCCTAACTCGCAGGGAGTCATCTCCACACCAAACAGCTTCTGCGCCTCCTTTTCTCCCACTCTATTGGTTCCCAACACGCCCATAAAGGGGGATGTGGGGCTGATTTCACACTCTGGCGCAATAATGGGCAGCACCCTTACTCACATGTGGGATCTGGGACTCGGTGTAAGCCGATGTATCTCCACCGGTAATGAGGCGGACTTGGAAACAGGCGAAATCTTAGACTTTATGGTGGACGACCCCCACACCAAAACAATCGTAATTTACCTTGAAGTAATTAAAAACAAAGAATTATTCCAGAAGGCTGCAAAAAAGGCAAGAGAAGCAGGAAAACCAGTAGCGGTTTTAAACGTTTCCAGATCCCAAAAGGGAAAGAACATGACACAATATCATACTGGACTGGTTCCACAGCAGGGAGAAGGATATGATCTACTTCTTAAAGAGTCCAGAGTCATTCTCTGCCAAGGAGTAGACGACCTTTACAATCTACCCATGGCTTTAGCTTGGCAACCCAAATCAAAAGATAACAGAATAGCCGTGATAGCAACCAGCGGTGCTGCCTGCACAATAACGGCCGATCTATGCGAAGAATACGGTTTAGAAATTCCGGATTTTAAGGAAGAAGTAAATGAAAAGTTAAAAAACATTCTTCCGGAATTCGCTCAAATTAAAAATCCCTTAGATGTTACTGGCCAGATAATATTGAACCTAGGAATGTTTAAAGAATGTGTAGACATCCTCTGCGGAGAGGATTATCTGAACACCATTCTTCTCGTCATCACAAGCGCTGTGGGCGATCCTGCGGCCCTTCTGGCAAACGATATAGTTGCAGTTTCTAAAGAAGTAAAGAGATTCAACAAACCCCTAATTGTCAGCTGGCTTGCATCGAGAATCCTCTCAGAAAAAGCCCATGAACGGCTACTAGGAAATAGGATACCCACCTATCCCACTATTCGCACAGCAGTTAGAGCAATCAAAGAAATTTCAGATTGGGGAAAAAAATAGGTATATGGCGGAATATCTGCGATAAAAATTAGTAAAACATTTCTCAATATATTTATTAGACATTCCAAGTTGATGAAAAAAGGTAATATTCTGAAGGTGGTTTATTTTGGATAAGTATCCTTGGTGGAATAAGACTCAGTGTGAATTAGCGGATAAGATTGAAGAATTCGCGGATAAACACCTATCAAGAGCCGCCGAGGCGGCGTATAAAAAAGAGTTCCCCTACGATCTCATGGACAAAGTTTTGAAGGATAAATGGGTCGGAACAATCATCCCAGAAGAGTATGGCGGAATGGGAAAAGAAGCCGGAGTCACCGGTTGTTGCATAGGAATGGAAGGAATCGCCCGACTCGGAGCAATAGCAACATCCTTTGCAACCACTTGCTTTGGAGGGGCGCATCAGACGGCGCATTTCGGTAACGATGAGCAGAAAGAGAAGTTTCTTCCCAAATTTGCTAAAGGAGAAATCATGGGTGCCGTTTGCATAACGGAACCATTCATTGGCAGCGATGCCGCCGGCATTGAGACTGTTGCAGTTAAGGAAGGAGATGAGTACATTCTCAATGGAAAGAAAAGATTCATTACCAATGCGGGCTTGGCAGATGTTTACATGGTTTACGCACAAACCAGCAATAATCCCGGGGATATTAAGGGATATAAGCATCTCACAGGATTTCTAGTAGAAAAAGGTACACCTGGATTTAGTGTGGAGAAGATTAACGAATTGATTGGTTGGGATGGTGTTCGTAACGGTTATCTAAACTTGGACGATGCTCCAGTTCCCGCTGCAAATATTCTAGCCGGTGAGGGAATGGGCTGGAACATAATGATCTCGGGTTTGAATTTCGAGAGAACTTTGGGTGCTATCGCGGGGGTTTCTTGCATAAGAGAATGCGTGAGATACGCGACTTTTAGTATGGATAGAAGAGTGCAGTTCAATCAGCCTACGAAATTTTACCAAGCTAATCAGTTGAAAGTAGCGGACATGATTGGGAATTGGAAGATGCTTAGACTGCTTGCTTACTACATAGCCTACCAAATAGATACTGGCGGAATGGCGCCACTAGGACCATTCTTGGAATCAACCGCCGCCAAAATTTTCATTACCGAGGGCTGGAGAAAAGCAGCACTTGACACTATTCAGATTATGGGTGGAGACGGATTAACTCGATTTTACCCGATAGAGGGACATTTAAGGGATGTTAAAATACTGGAAATCGGAGCTGGCACAAACGAAGTTCTGAGGCTTCTCTTGTACAGGCAGGGTGTGAGGATTCATGCGGACGATTTTAAGGCTCCGTGGCGCGAGATGAATGATGAACTCCAGATGCCAATACCGTACATGGCTGTCAAACCACTACCTGAGGGAACCGAAGTCAACGAGAACACTGTACTGGATGTTTTGGCCGAATACTGGAGGATTAATCCCGGACTTTACATTAGCCGCGACCAGCTTTTGATCCGTCTAAGAGCAGATGAAGAGAGCTTAGACGAAGCACTCCTACTATTAGAAGAGCAAGAACTTGCCGTTAACTATCGGGACAAGAGAGGTGTGCTAGCGCTCTCCAGAGCAACATACAAAGGACTCAAAAAGGCTAAACCCAATGAGTACTACCAATATTTCCCAGAATGGGTGGACAGAAGCGAATTTTTCTAACCACTAAAAAACAAATCAGAATCCATTACATTATCTCCCCACTTTATCCCAAAGCAGAACTGAGGAACCTTCAATCAAAAATTCAGGATTGAAAATTAGTTGTAAATGTCACTACAGTTACCGCTAAAACAACAAAAATCAAGCCTTCTAGGGTTTTGACATCTTCGGGTGTCATTCTGGCTGCTTGGAAGCTTTTGTGGTAGTATCTGGTGTTGTGGAAAGTGGTCGATTTGAGGTTTTAGTTGTAGTTCTTGCATTTCGTTTCGTGTTGGGACTTTTCATTCTCATTTTTTCATATATATTTTTATACTTTTTAGGAATTACCTGCTTTGTTGTTTCGGTGATTTTTTTAGATTGCCGATTTTTGCTTTTTAGAATTTTTTGTGTAATCAAAGGGATGTGCGTTTTTTTGTAAGTTGCAGTGTTCCATGTTGGGGCTTGGCTCGGTTTTCTTTTAAATTTTTGGGGGAACGTTTTTTTGTGATTATTGAGATTATTAACATATAAGTTAGTTGAAAAGTGAACAGTGATAGCGGGTTTTGTGAGCTTACCATGTTTTTAATGGTGGTTCTTATGAAGAGGCATGCCGAAGAATTGAGACAGTGGCTTGATAAGTGGTATGGTGTACATATTGGCACTGTTACGGGGTACGTTTTTGTGGAAACTGATGTTTTAGGAGAATTTCTTGAGGTTTTGGAGAAGGAGTCAGGCAGAGCTCATGGCTTGTGTGTTTATAGAGGCCCTCTTCTTGATCCGTTGAATTCCTTTCCGTTGGTTAAGCTTTTCAATTTGCTTGTGGGTGATGTGGTTACGCCTTTGATTTATAAATCTGGGCTTTCATGTATTCTTGTTTTGGATTTCGATGGGGATAGGTTCTGCTGTGTTTGTGATGGTAGGGAGGATTGGGCTTGTATTTTTAGAATTAAGGAGAATGATACTAAGACTATTATTGCTCATATGTTTTCGCTTTTGGGTTTTGAAGAGCGTTCATACAAGTACAGAGGGCTGAGTATTTTTAGGGAGGGCTTCTCTGAATGGTTGAAGGGAGGTGTGGAGAGTGGATTATTTGATTATGTGTGGGTTAGAAACGAGTTTGAGAAGGGAGAGTTGCCGTCGCGGGAACCCAACCTGATAGCCAAGTCTGTTCAAAACTGGTTTGAGGATAAAACCTTTTCACTAAGCGTTTTTAATTGGTGGCTCAATAATGGTAAAGTAGGAATTTGGGGGTTAAACCATCAGAATAAGTGCACATGTGTACTCTCTGCTAGTGGTAAAGAGACAGAGAACAGGGAGTTTGCAGAAATCTTGGGAGAGATATACGATGCTTACCGTGCGGGAATTGCTGTTAAGGAAGAGGAAGTCGAGGAGAAAGTGGCGGCAAATTTAGCGGGTAGGGAGGTTGAGAAAGAAAAGGTTGAACCTTTAAAAGCTAAGGCAGAAACTGTGAAGGGTGAGTCATCGGAGGAGGGTGAGAAAGTTAGACCTTTCGATCTGTTTGGTAAGAGGCTTATGGAATTGGAGGAGAGAATCAAAAATCTAGAGAGAGATATGAGCAGAATTAAGACTGTCGAAGGTAAGATTGCACAGATGGAGGGGAGAATCTCAAATATGGGTAAAATTGGTGGCGGAGAGTTAGAAGAAACTCTTAAACTATTAGAAGAAAGAACATCCGTTATAGAGGAAATGATGGAGGAAATTAGGACGACTCTTAATGTTCTAAATGAACAACTAGGGGAGTTTAAAAATCGGGAGATAGAAATTCTTAGAGCGATGAAAGAGTTTCGCGGGGATAGGTAGGTGAGAAATGTTGCAAGACGAGTCAACGAAGGCAACTGAAAAACTCCAGAGAGCAACTCTGGAATTCTTTGAATTATTAAAAAAGTATAAGAGTGCCCTAGACGACACAATTTCCTTGATTTCACAGTATAAGACAGAGATTTTCCCCGCTTTGGAAAAGGTAGTTGACAGGGTCTCTGTTTCAGAGAAGGTGGAAATTTTTAAGAATAGTGGAAGAATAAGTGCGGTTTCCGAAACAAAAAATGTTGGAATTCCTCTTGCTATTTGTTCTACTTCTTATGGAGAGGGAGATGACAAATTATTCAAAATTGTTCAGAAGATTTATGGAGAATTTGAGAGTGGAGGCAAGCCCTTTAATTACTTCTTTTTCCCAGATTATGATGGAAAAGTAGAGATCAGTGAGAGTTTCGCGAAAATTGTCCAATCTCTCTTTATGGAAAAAGTTAGTAAATCTGGGAGTAAGGGAGCTATTATTATTAATCTAAAAACTCTTCCCCAATTACCAACAGGAGGAACTAAAATTTTTGTCGACAAAAAGTTTAGAAGAGATCCTCATAATATTATAGAAAAACTAAGAGAGTCACTTAACAAAAATTTCAGTATCCTGGATGAGGAAGAGGTTTTCGGGGGGGGTAGTTTAACATACTGTTTAAATCTTATGGCAGAATCGCAGAAAATTGCCGTTTCCGTTCTTGATTTAAGCATTACAAGTGATATTGTTGACAGGGATCAGATTCGCGAACTGATTCAAATCCTTTGTGAAATAGCCGAGAAAAAATTTGCCTAATA
>DXJA01000073.1 GCA_019056875.1 Candidatus Jordarchaeum madagascarense | reverse complement strand
TTCAGTAGAAGACCTAAAAATGGAGCTTCTAGGGCACCTCATTTAAATTAAAATTAAAAAATATCTAAGAAAATGAAAGTTGTTAGGTTAAATGTTTTTAGTTTATGGTTTGCTATGAGAGGTTTTTTCATGTTTTGTGGGACACTGAAGGTTATGTATGTTTTTAACCTATTTCGCACATCCAGGGATTCTACATTAGTATTTGGGGCTTTTTCAGTTGTTGGGCGCATTATTCTGAAAACTGAAACTTTGTTGGATATCTTAGAACCCAGCACCAGCACAATCTCTACATGGAAAAGGAACAATGTTGCGAACATCTTGGTGGAATTCATGAATGAGGTGTTGAAAATTTGTCCTGTAAACTCTTTAGAGAGTAATTGGCGTCGGATAATACTTATTGGTTTTTGGGTTCGTTTGTTTCCGCTAACAGTTTTTTTGCTCTTTCGCTAAATTCTCTAAGCTTTTGCCTGAAATCGTTTGATGAGTGGAAATTCTGTTCGCTCCAGCCTCCATGATTTATGTCATTTCTGTAGTCTATGATTTCTTGCCAGAGGTCTAGAATTTTTTTAGGTATTTTTTCATGCTTGCTGTTTAACATAGTTTCCGCATTTTTCCTGTTATTTTGCTTTTTTAGTTCCTCACTTTCTAAAATGTTCATTATGGTATAGTTTACGATGGTTTCGCGTAGAATCGTAAATCCTTGCTGGAGAAGGTTATTTTCCAGACACCAATTAGTAATTTCCAATCCACAGGTTACATCATCTTTTGTATTCATTGCGGAAAAACGGCTATTTATTTTTTCGATCAAAGGACTGAAAGGTCTTAGCTTTTCTAATTCCTTTTCCGCTAATGGTAGTGATTTCGAAATTCTTTCGATGTCAGACTTGAAATTGGGACCACGACATGTTGAAACTCTTCGCGAGAAAGAATCTAACGAATCAATCAAAGCTCTAAGTCCACCACCCACTTCTCCTCTGGTTTTTGCAAGCTGAGGCTTTAATTGTTCGATGCCCACCTCTCGTACCATTTCAGCATTCCCCGTTTTCAAGTATCTATCAATTGCCACAGTCCAATCAAACAAACTTACAAAAGGCGTTAAATTGAATATCGGGACTATTCTTTTTTCAACATCCATACTTTCGACTTCTTTCAGAGTGCCTAAAGCTTCCAGAGCACCATAAAAAATTTGTTCCACATTAACGTTTTTCAAAAATTTCACATAATTTAAGACAATCAAAGTTAATAGTGGAAGGGAGCGAAAACTATGAGTGATATCGAAAATAATATTATCATTTTCATCAATTGCTTCGGTAATTTTTTCAAATATTTCCCACAATTCATCCTCATTCCTCCCCTCCGGTATTTCGATATATTTTATACAGGCATGTAATCCGCAATCTTCTAATGTTTTGCCGAGCCCCCTTTCAAAATTTGCACATTGATTTTCAGTTTTACTTAACCAATTTTTCTTTTTAGACTCTTCCGTTAAAAAAACGATTATCTGATTTTCGTCACCCCAATCTTTACAGAAAAATTCGACAAGTGCTTCAAGTATAAACTGACATGCACCATTAGATCTTTTATTTTTATAAGAGTAATAAGCTTCGTAATATTTTGTTGTCCCAAGGAAACTTAACAATTTACGACCCAAAGACATCAACCCCCTACAACTTCCCTTAGTATACTTAGAGACTTTAGCCAGTTTCTCCATTAAACTTCAGACCCTATAGCATCATAAACTCTATTAGACAAGGATAATGATGATTAAATAGCAATAAAGTTGCAAGAGACGGCATCTTCATCGCAGTCAATCTTTAATTTTACAAGAAATTCCAAGACAAGCAATTTCAATTTAATTGAAGGCTGTTCTTCGCTCTTTCAATCCCCGTTACTGAGGAAACTCTTTTGCAATGGTTATATTATATTACACTACTTATTTTTTGTTCGAGCCTTATAAAGACTTCTTTTGGAAAGGTTCACTTAGCAGAAAGCAAGGAAGATGAATGGCTCACCCCAGTCCAATGATTGGACAAAAGAGAAGATACTGAAAGACTTAATAAAAGAAAGACTTGAAGATACCAAAAACTTGACTGATACAAATCGAAAGGATTTGGAGATGTTGAAATAGAAGTTAAAAAATTCGTAGAAAAAGAAGTTAAAAAGAGAGTTAATTAGGAGAACGGAATAAGGATGTAAAGCTTCTCTAATGAGGGTAAAAATTTCTAGAATAAGGGAATCGCCTTTTTGTTTACTTTTACCGAGCTGATGAAACGTTTTATAGGTGCATGATCTAGCTCATATTTTGGGATTAACAAGGATTGCTCCTTTCGAGATGGCTGATTGGAATTGGGCGCGTTGTAAACTAGCCCTGTTTTTGTAGGAATTTTGAGTGCTGAAAAATTGTCAAAAAATGTCTATTATTGGATGGAGGGAAGCACTGTATTCACTTTTTAGTCTGCGAGTTGGTAGGGGTATCTTTGTCTTATATGTAGCGCAAGTATCATAAAAGTCACATATGATATGAGAAAAGTCGAAAAACACACGAAATCTGGTTCTGCTAAAAAATAAGAGTGGAATTGTTTATTTCTCACTATTTTTGTTAATATTCTTCTTTAACAAATCCGTAGATTGCTACCGCTATTCCGCCGATTATTAATATGATTCCAAGTATCGTTAGTCCTGTTGTTATTGGGGCTGGTTCTTTGATGTAATTCTGTATTACCATGTTCAGACCGATATTGTATTGGAAGATGTCTAAACTTACCGTTGAGGATACGAGTGTTGGTGCCCAAATCACGTAGTATGTTCCAGTGGGCAGGAATAATGTTGCTCCTCCAGACGCGCCAGCCGGTATGGTCGCTATAACGTTGAGGTTTTGGTCAACCAC
>DXJA01000072.1 GCA_019056875.1 Candidatus Jordarchaeum madagascarense | reverse complement strand
TTCAAGTCATCAATCTGGAGGAAAGCGATTTGTTTAGCTCGGATTTCCTTACGGTGCTGATTTGGTACGGTTATTTGATTGGTTTTCTGTTTTTCGCTGTGTCGGTGTATTTTCTTTTGAGGTTTAGGGTTAAAGGTGATACTGCAATTTTATACCTTTTTGCTGGCTATGTGTTGTTTGGCTTAGCTGTGATCTCAACTGCTTATGGTTACTATCAGCACATGGAATATTTTGGCTTTCTGGCTTTAGATTTGTTGCCAGTTCCGTATGTTGTTAGTCAGGTGACTCGTTTATTCTATTTTGAAGAGTTCACGGGAATCCTCTTACAGTACTTTGTTTCTTACTCTGCCCGACTTTTCTTCAAGTGGAACATATCCATGATTGTGGCTCTTGCCGCGGACTTTTTCCTTTTCGGTTTCACAGTTGAAGCCTTCATTCGCGATCGAAGATATCTTGCACCGTTTGGTGCCGTAGCCGCAACTCTTGGAGCTATTCTCATCTTTCTCTGGGATCCGCTGATTAACTGGTTGATATTGATGAGTGTCAGCCTCGTAACTTACTTTATCCTGGCGAACTATTCAATTAAGGCTATGAGGTCGGCTAAGAGCAGGAGCTATAAGTATGGTTTTGCATTGATAGCGTCCTCAAACATTTTTCTCTCCCTGTTTTTCGTCTTCATGGCAGTTGACAGGTTGACAGGAAGGTGGACGCCGTTCCTATTTGTGGCGTGGACTCTATTGTTCATTTCATCAATACTCGCATTCATAGGTTACTCGATGCCTCCATGGTTCAGGAAATTCCTCGGAGAAACCTAGCCCTCCCCTCCTTTATTTTTGCAGTATTCGAGAATTGAGTAATTTAGGTATAAATTTTCAACATTCTTTAATTTTTATATTAAGCAAAATCAGAAAAAAATAATAAAAATTTGGGAAGCGGGTTTATGAAGTATAGTGGAGATTTAGGAATCTGCCTCTTTAATCTTCCCCTGTCTTTTAATTTTTAAAGATTTAAAGATTATTTGAGTGGAGTTAGATTGTGAACATTGCTGAGGGACGCAGTTCTTTTTCCATTACTCCTATTAGTGCCATTGACAGGTTTGCACTCGCGATCATTCTTGAGGGTTCTCCCAGTGGTCCTGCCGCTTTTTCATAGTAAAATATCGGAAGTATGGCGTCGAATTTTCCTTTCTCCCTAGTCTTTGAAATAAGTTCGTTAAACTCCATAAGCTTTTGCTCTATTAAGCTTTTAATGTAGGACTGGGGGGCTTGAACGAATGCTGCTTTGATTAGTTCTGCATTAAAGATGACTAACTGGGCTGTATCAATCGCTGTTAGATAGTCGTCCTCCTTAAACGCTTTCGTCATTACTGGCACTAAATAGTTAACCGTTTTTATGAGTAAGGCTTCCTCCTCTGGATTATTCACATGCTCCGGTGTCACGGTTTTTAGGTCATATTCCGCTGTCTGAACCATTGTGAAAGCGAAGTCTTTCATTGATTTTTTCAGATCTCCCGCCTTTTTTCCCTTCTCATCAATGGTTTTTATCAATTCTATGAACTCTGTGAAAACGCTGCACATCTCTATCACCAAGCATGCATGGAAGAATAACTCGGAATCCACGTCCTCCCTGGCTCTAATTATATGGATGCTGGCCTCAGCATCCCTTAGGTAAGTATACGAGAAAATCAACCATTCGAATCCTTGGTACGATTTTATATGTCCATAAATGTCACACAGTAAATTTTTAGTTGAAGTTAGCCTTTCCTCTGCCTCCACTATTTTTTCTTCAAGTTCATTTTTGATGTTACCCTTTATTTTGGCTTTTATAACATTGAGGTGGATAATATTGGTTAACAAAGCGGATATTGATAATAAATTATAACCTTCTTGCATTAGTATATCAAGCGAATATTGATTTCTAAGAATTTCCAAATAATAATCAATAGTGCTAGAAGAAAAATTCGGTTGGAGAGAATCGCTAAACTCTTTGAGAAGTTTATCATGCTCATCCTTTTTTCTCTTAATAAGGGGTATAATGAGATCATTCATACTGGCGGAATAGAAATCCGATTTTGTTTCCGTAATTTTAATTCCCTCAATTCATTTATAAGAGAATTCACATCAACCTACATTTAAAACTTTACCCTACTATCCGCATACTCCCCCTTTTTTAATTTTGCTCTGTTAAGATGGCGGGCTTTCCAACCGAGTTTTTGATAACCTTGTACCAAGCAAATACCGTGAATCAAGTCGGAATGCCGGAGACTCATTCACCTTGAATTGAATGTAATGTAATAGAACCCTTGAGTAATTGTCGTTGGAGACTCTGAAACTCTTTTCAATGGTTTATTCTAGTTTTATTCGGAAGTGTTGGTCGTATGCATTTTTAACTTTAATTGCCGTATCCGAGCTAATTATTTTTAGTTTTTCTATTAGGTTTATTCCTTTTGAGAATTCTTGGGCGATTTCGGGATTAAAGAGGTAGTTGTAGTTTCTGAGACCGGTCTCGAATTTCTCATCTACCTTACCCTTCTCAATCCTCTTTTGGTATTTACGTGCTAGTTCGCTAACTGCTTTGAGCCGCACTATTTTCTTCTTTTCAGTTATGGTTAGGGGGGATATGACTTTGTAGATTTTTTTATTCTTCCTCTGGTACTCTGCTACGTAAAAGGGTATAAAAATTAGAAAAGATTGGTCACCATGTGGAAAGTGTTTTATTGGGAGAGTGAATTTCTCATAATCTTGGATAGCCCTTTCTGTTTTATTCTTCCAGTCAGTGAACGCTGTGGTTAACTGCTCTTTAAGGGATTTTGCTTTTTCTGTAGCTTCCTTATAGTCCTCTATTTCGGAACTCATATTGTTAAGATTTTTCTGGAGTTGCCGCTCAATTCCACTCTTCCTAGCTTCAAAGTCGTCTTCAACCCTCTTTAGCTTCCGCTCTTTCTGGGAGTAGAACCTATCGAACTCCCTTCTATAAGACAAGTATTCTCTCTCAAGATCGTTAATGAAAACTCTTAACTCCTCAACTGAGTCTCTAAAATCCTGTATCCCCTTGAGCGTTTTGTCAGGATTATCAGTTCCAATCAGGGCCTTAACATTGTTTGAGTGTTTCAAAGTGGCTCTAACCCTACTGTCGAGGGCGGTTCCTAGGCTTGGTGGCTTTAACTTAAATGCAGACTCCTTAAGTTTCGCAATTAGGCTATCTCTTTTTGCTTTCTCCTTCTCCAATTTTTCTTTTGCTTCTGATTTAAACTTCGCTTCCCTATCCTTATACTCGTCCCTGATGTTTTTGTACTTCTCAGAAGCAGATTGGATTTGTGCGTTTATAAGTTCAAGAGTCGCCTCATGCCTCTGCTTCTCTCTTTCAATTAGGCTCTTCGTGGGAAACCATTCAAGGTAGGATGTGTCCAAGAATCCTTTGTCAAGAGTATAGGCGGGCTGAATTATCTCAAACTGCTTTAAATTAGTCCATTCCTCCAGCTTGGGCAGAAGCTCTCTGATCTCCGAAGCAAAATTCTCGTCCAGCCATCCTTTTAGCTTAACACCCTTGGGTTTCGACTGATAGCGCGACACAGCTTTCTTAACATGCTTTTCAAGCTCGGAAACGAAAAATAAAAAATCTCCTCTCTTAGGTACCGACGGAACCTTGAAATCTAAGGGCTGAAGACCAATCTTTGAAGATGAAACTTCGCTTCCCTCAAAAACAAGGGCCTTATTCTCATCCAATGGGAGAATCCAGAGAGGGCAGAAAAATCTTAAAATGGAGACTAAAGCGTCTTCCTTTTTCCTTTCAAGTTCAATCAAAAGCAAAGTGGCTGCAGTTTCTACACTGTCCAGATCTTTAGAAGTTATAGAAATTCCAGAGGAAAGGAACAGGAAGGGGACTGCAAGAATTCTATCCAAATTCAAACCACTCCGACTTCTGGTTGAGTATTAAAAACGATAATTTATACGGCAAATGAATCAGTTATCTTAAATTAGAACTGAATAAGGCTATGTTGGATGATAGATACTTATAATTTCACGCTGGAGAGCAATATGTCTATTGGGCAATTTCTACGATCTTTATGTTTTGTGGGATATCGTGGTCAATGGTTATTCTAATATTGCCTTCAGGTGCTTCGATGCTTGCCTTATTGCCTAGAAATTTGGTGCGACAACCATTAACCGTCACCTGATTAACAACTTCTTCGGTGATCATACGTTCTTCTTTCTTACCTGACTCTCCGGACAACATTATTATCATTAATCTCCATTTACCATCTTCTAAGGTTATATCAACCCTTTGAACACCTTCGTACATTGTCCTCTTTTTAACCATCGAATCATCTCCAAAAAATTACCCCAATTTAAAGTAAAAAGTCTTATGCTTATCTAAAATCACACCCTCCATCATTTAAGATACGAATCTTTTCGTATGGACTCCTATGTGTATGAATCGCGGTCGATGGCAAGATTCAATAGGAGGATTTTTCATCTTCTTTATTGTTGCTTATAGTGACAAGAGGTTGGAAAATTGCTTTTTCTAGAGTGGGCAGATGAGACTCAAGTTGATGTTGATGTACCGAATGAAACAAGTGTTCCAAAAAGGGTGTTTAGCTTCTATATTGTTGATTCTCACACCCACATTGGCAAAGAAGAAGTCTTTGAGTACGGGAGGACAGCCTACAGGACAAATAGCCCGAAGACTATTCTCGATTTCTACCAGAGGCTCCAGTTCGAGATTAAAGCTGCTATGAAAATAAACTCTAATAGGTACTGTTTAGTTCCTGCAGAACCTTTTACAAAGCCCCCCACCTTACTGGGCATGCTTTCTGAAAACGCCCCAGATGTTAGAAGCATAGGTTGGACTATCGACAAGTTTGTAACCTTTCCCTTCAATGACGCCGCAGCCTATAAAACGAGCCCCAGTTTCCAGATTCCAAATAATAGGGTTCTTAGCCGTGCAGCTATTCTTCCCTACTCTCCGCGAATGTTTGGATTCGTAAGAGTGGATCCCCATGAAGGAGAGAAAGCGGTTGAGGAGTTAGAAAGGTGTAGCAGCCTGGGGGCTAGGGGACTTAAACTTCACCCAATCTCACAGAAATTCCTAGACGAAGTGGTTTCAGACAATGTAAGAAATGTCGTGGTCAAAGCGGCTAGACTCGGTCTTCCAGTTCTCTTTGACTGCAGATACTACAGTACCGCTGAGGACATATATCGGCTAACACAAGAGGTTAGAGATGAATTAGGAAGCAGCGACTTCGCCATAATAATAGGACACTCGGGAATGGAATACACTAAGGAGGCGCTTTACGAATTTTTCAAAGACCCAAGTATATACGCTGAGACCTCTGGTTTAAGAGCATATGATGTTCCCCTTTTTTTCAAGAGAATGAAGAGTATTGTTCCCAACTGGTCAAGTCAAATTGTATTTGGAACAGATTATAATTACTTCAGTCTCCCTCAGACCACAGACTTTCTAACCTATCTATTCACAAAAGAGTTCCATGAAGAATTGGGAGGCGGCCCAGAGGATATACAGCGCATTCTGGCGGGAAACCTACTATCAATTGTTAGACCATTTAGGGCATCTTACTCCTCAGAGAAGAAACCTCTAACAGATGGTAAAATTTACCGTGTAAACATGGATTACGCAGAAACCTTCCTGAAAAACTTGTCAAATAGAGTGTCCAGCCTTATCCAGGGGAAGAAGTTAGCCTACGTTAATTATGATCTCTTACTCTCTCCTCAGTTCGGAGTGGACTCCGAAAGCTTCGTTCTATATCTGGCCCGTGAGAAGCCGACAACTCCTCATATCGACGAAATCATAGCAGTTGCCAAGAAGCGTGAAGAAAAGGTAGAGTATTTGAATATCTGCAATGGTACCGGAAAATTACTCCAAATGGAGGAAGACTTCAAGGAAGGAACGCAGCAGAACACAATACTCAACTATAAACTCTACACAAAGCTTATACACGAAATCCTCTTCAGCGGCAACCAAGAAAAAATTGAAACCAGAGAAGAAGCGGAAAAACTTCCGAAAATCCTAATCCCGTAACATTCAACAGGTCGGAAATGTTCTAAAAATCATAAAGTAAAGTAATCATCTGCAAACTCTTTAGAATTATTATACTCAGGTAATGTAGCTCATACTCAAATAGCTGCTCATGTATCGGCGTTAAAAGGGGACCCTAACTATTAAAATAATTGATGATGTTGTTTAACATTATACGTTATATAGTTGGGAGAAAGTCACTGAAAAAATTTGATACTCATTTTGAAAATAATAAAAGTGTTAATGAATCAAGAATTTCATAATAAATAAAAAGAGGGATGGTTTGTTTGTATCTTTTCCATTGATTATACGTTTCTGGAGGAATAGAAAACCACAGCCCAAAGAATGAATGA
>DXJA01000071.1 GCA_019056875.1 Candidatus Jordarchaeum madagascarense | reverse complement strand
TTATCAAAATCATTCAAGTAATTTTTTATAAATTAAATCGTTTAAATAGGATTTCATAATATAAATTTAAATTATTTCAAACTCGTTTTTCTCGAATTTTATTTTTACTTTTGTATTGTATGCTCTATTTGTGAATTGAGCAAGAATATTATCTAAAGATAAGGATTAAAGCCGAATTTAAAATTTCGAGTTTGTACATTATGTAACAAAAGAGTTCTGAAATATTTTTTCAATCCTCTCTTGTGAATTGGCTCAATATATTGAATTTATCAATTTTTGCATATAAACTTTTAAATAGTTGTTAGAGGAACTATTTCATCAAACTTGAAATGGCTATTCCTATTCATAGCAAATATTTCAGCTCAGAGGAGGATTAAAATGAGTAGAGAAAAAAGGGAAGATACAGAAATTTTGGAAGAAAAAACTGGTAAAGTGTTAGTAGACAGAGTCATTCGAAAAGAAGCCGTAGAAGCTGCTGATCTTGAGACCATTTTAAATAAAACCGATTCTGCTTCCATCGAGATTACAGCCTTTCTTGGAGAAGGATTTGTTTCAACGGACCCTGTAGATCTTAAACCATACCTTAGAAAATTGTATATGTCAGTGTCCGGAATAAAACTGACATCTTTCGCTGAAGCTGGAATTCTTGTTTTACCTCGAACCAGAGAGGAAACTGATGCGGTTAATGAAATCGCAGAGAAATATAATATACCCGTAATTTCGGTCGCCACGGGTACCAAAATAAAGAATGACGTTGATCCACTAAGAGACGGGCTAATAATTATGGATTTACGGTTGATGGGGAGTAAAATCTCAAAACCCTGTGAGATGCCCCCTCTAATAAATAAGTATATCCTCTTGCGCTGGTCTGAGAATCTTAGGCCCGTTAGGCAGAGGTTTGTAGAAGCAGGTCTTGTTGGGGCGACCTTTACTGAGAAGGCCCCCGACTTGCCTTTTGAAAGGTTGAACTATTATTTTGACCATGAAGGGGTTTTACAGTTTGATTTCGACTCTGAGGAAGATACCGGAGAAACTATAATGACCTATAAGGATTTTGAAACCGGCTACCGCGCTCTTTCCGATAGGAATTTTGATTCTATGCAAGCCTTCCTAGACGGCAAATTCAAGTTAGAACCCTCAGCAGAGACTGCTCTCAAAATGCATTCATTAATGCCAAATATGGTCGAAGCTTTTATCAAAGCAATAAAAGATGTGGAAAAAGAGTTTAATATAGAACTTCCAAAGTATGAATAAAACGAATTGGTATACTGAATCTACGAGAAGGAGAGACGTGCTCCCCAAAAAAATAATCTTCGAAAAATAAAAACTAAAAAAGGGCTCGCCCTAAATCTTGGTATTAGCGTGTAGTGATGAGTAAATAGTTCTTGCGACAATATTTTACTACAAATAAAGGGCTAAATTGGTATCTTAGTTTTTTCCCATTGACATTTTTCCATTTGGCTTATGAAAAGTTTTTCCCATCATTGATTTTTATTAATTTGAAGGCTATTGTTAAATAGCACATTAATATTAAATTATGAAATGTGTCGGAATTATTAATTTTGATATTGAATTGTTAAATTCTGAAGGGATGAGAATTGGCTAAGAAGATTGTTGCGCTTGGCGGAGATGGAATTGGGCCAGAAGTGGTTGATGCTGCGATTCAAGTTTTGGAAAGTATGGGTTTAGATATTGAGATAAGTAAACCTTTATGCGGAGAAGCGGCAATAAAAAAGTTTGGAACACCTTTTCCGAAAGAGGCGATGGATTTAACAAATGAGTCGGATGCAATTCTATTTGGAGCCACAGAACAAGCCAGTGTATTCATTCTAGCTTATTTGAGGTGGTTCCTTGATACCTACGCAAACCTGAGACCCATCAAATATTATGAGGGGGTTCAGACTCCAATAAAAGACCCTGAAGGAATAGATTTTCTTATAGTTAGAGAGAACTCTGAAGGTATGTATCCGGGAAGAGAAGGCGATCTCTCGTTATTGGCAGAAAAGCTACCCCAGTATAAAGACCGCTTGGGAAAATCTTTTGCCGATTACGGAACTGGAAAATTTGCTATAAGAATTTTCACCAATAAGGGATGCAGAAGAATAGCAAGGTTTGCCTGTGAAAAGGCTAGAGAGCGGAAGGGAAAGGGGTTTCAGGGAAAATTAACCTGCGTCACTAAATCCAATGTTTTGAGAGAGAGTTGTGGTCTATTCCAGAATACCTGCGAAGAAGTGGTTAAGGATTATCCTGAACTTAAGTATGAACATTTTTATGTTGATGACATGGCGAGAAGAATTATAAGATTTCCCAAAGATATGGATGTTATAGTAACTTCTAACATGTTTGGAGATATACTTTCTGACCTAGCCGCGGAACTCATGGGTGGATTAGGAATGGCTCCCAGTGCCTGTATTGGCGATAAGTACGCTTACTTTGAACCAGTGCATGGATCCGCTCCTGACATAGCAGGGAAGGGTATTGCTAATCCCACCGCAAGTATTTTGTCTTCCGTAATGATGCTCGATTATCTGGGAATGAGAGAGAAAGCCGAGGAATTGGAACATGCGGTGAAGGAAGTTTACAGAGTGGGAAAGGTGTTGACCCCGGATATGGGGGGAAAATCGAAAACTAGTGATGTTACAGAAGCAATTATTCAAAAATTGAAATAAATTGGATGAAATATTGGAAGGATTCCTTATGGGTGTGACGTTAGCGGAAAAGATTCTAGCAAGAGCTTCGGGTAGAGAGCATGTTAGGCCAGGGGAATATGTTACTGTGGATATTGATTTGGCTATGGCCCATGAAGGTTTCGCGGCAGTTTATTTGGGATTATTGGGTGCGGGAATAAACAAAGTGTGGAATCCGGATAGGATAGTGGTTCTATTGGATCATGCAGTGCCCGCCCCCAACGTGAGGTACGCTGGAGTGCATAAAATGGTGCGTGAAGCGGTAAAGAATCTGGGAATAAAGAACTTTTATGATGTGAAGGAGGGGGTCTGCCATCAGGTTCTCCAAGAAAAAGGTCATGTGCTACCCGGGATGCTGATTGTGGGTACGGATTCTCACACCACTACCTATGGGGCATTAGCCGCTGCTGGCACCGGAATAGGCTTTACAGAAATGGCTTATGTGTTTGCAACTGGAAAACTTTGGTTCCGGATTCCGGAAACCATCAAATTCGAAATCTCTGGAAAGCTGCCTTACAACGTTATGTCAAAGGACGTAATCCTTAATCTCTTGGGTAAGTATTCTGCTGAGGCTGCTCAATACAAGTCTGTAGAATTTTCCGGTAGCCTATCCAAGGAGTTAACCATTTCTAGTCGTATGACTATGAGCAATATGGCATTGGAGATGGGTGCAAAATTTGGTTTCTTCGAAATAGACCAAAAAGCAAGGGATTACCTCAGAAGTAAAACAAGGGAACCTATTAAAAATTTGAAGGCGGACAAAGATGCCGAATACGAGAAAATCTATGAAGAGGACGTCGCAGAACTCGAGCCGCAGGTGGCTGTGCCGTACACAGTAGATAATGTAAAACCCATAACAGAGGTGGAGGGTATACCGGTGAATCAAGCGCTTCTGGGCTCTTGTACAAATGGTAGAGTGGAAGACCTTCGGATCGCAGCTAAAATTCTTGAGGGAAAAAAGGTTAATCCCGATACTCGGTTAATTGTAACACCGGCTTCCACAGAAGTTTACAGAGAAGCCCTTAAAGAGGGAATACTCGAGACAATTATTGATGCACAAGGTATAATATGTAATCCTAGTTGTGGAGCCTGCTTCGGCACCCATATGGGACTACTCGCAGCAGGCGAAGTGTGTATTGCATCCATTAACAGAAACTTTAGAGGAAGGATGGGGGACAGCGAGTCTAAGGTATACCTAGCATCGCCAGCGACTGTTGCTGCTTCAGCGATTGCGGGCAAGATTGCGGATCCGAGAAAATATTGAGGAGTCGAGAAAAAATGGATGTCATAAAAGGAAGGGTTTGGAAGTTTGGAGACAATGTTGATACTGACGTAATATCTCCATCCAAGTATATGGAAGCCCCAATGGATGAGCAAGTTAAGCATGTTATGGAAGCAATAAATCCAAAATTTCCACACGAAGTAAAAACCGGAGACATTATAGTTGCTGGTAGAAACTTTGGTTGTGGCTCAAGCAGGGAAACAGCACCAGACCTGATAAAGAAGTTGGGAGTAGCGGCTGTTGTCGCCGAGTCTTTTGCTAGAATATTTTTTAGGAACTCGGTAGCCATTGGTCTACCCATCCTTGTGTGCCCTAAGATTTCTGAGGCATTCGAGGAAGGGGACATCTTGGAGTTAGACCTAGAAAAAGCTAGGGTCAAAAATCTGAACAGAAATATTGAACTGGAAGGGGAACCATTATCCCCAGATATGCTAAAAGTCTTGGAAAAAGGAGGAATCACCCCTCTCCTCAAAGAGGTAGCTCAAGAACTACAAAAATAATTTTTTAACAAAAACGAACCCTGTCAAGATTTGGAAATAGTTGCTGGCAACGTTAAAAATTCAATTTTTTTGGCTGAAGAGTTCCAAAGTGGGGGTTTATATATTTAATTCCGGAAATTACTGGCGAAGTATAACTTGCTTTACCGAATCTTGCATTGATCCTTTATGTTCATAATTAGGCTAGTAAACATTCTAAATCGCTAATAAGCCTTGAGTGCTGCTGAGAAGAATTTTAAAACACTGCCTATATGCCCTGAGAGAGGTTCTAGTAAATGGAAAAAATAGATACCCCTTATGATCAAATTGATTTCAATACTCTTGTTGATATAAGTATTTCTCTTTCTAGACTTATAGATGATAAGTTATATGGTGCGGTTTACACTCGCTTTGTAAAAAGGTTTACCATGCAGTTTGAAGCCGAAAGAATAGGAAAAACACCTCCCGACGATTCAGAGGACTGGGAATGGTCTCGGATTAGAGAGTATCTAGAGCAAAATAGAGAAAATTATCCATACGGTTTTAATGCTGTTATGTACGCTATGGCCAAGACAGAGGTTACACTACAAGGTAAGACTGGAGTGGGCAGTCGCGTCTCATTAAATGAAATGGCTAAAAGCATGAATAAAAGATTAGGAGATACTCAACAAAGTGAATTTCCCAATCTTGTGAGTGCTTTTAAACAAATAGTAAATAAGTTAGTTGCCCTAAACGTATTCCCTCCAAATGCCGATTACTCTGCGGAAGATTGTAATACGGTAAGTTTGCTGGTCGATGGTTGTGCTTTCAAAGATGTTTGCCAAAAACTTAGGAACGAAAACATCACTAGATACGGCAATAAAGAAATCTGCTCCATAGGAAGTATGCTAAGCACCTACCTTGAACTAGAATTTAGTCGAGATCATGATTATGCCATAGAACATTTCGCAAACCCCCACTGTAAAATAAAATTTGCAAAGACAAAATAAGCAACTAGCAATTTTTCATTTTCAACACTCGAAAAATTCTTTTTTGATTTAAAGAAATTATTAAAAAAATAGATATTTCCACCTTCCCATAGAAATATCTCAAGAACCTCTAAAACAAATTCTAGAGTAAAAGTTTTAAAAATTAATTAAAGAACTTGGTTGTCAGGCTTAAGGTAATCTTTGAGCAATGACATCGACTATGTCTAAGATTTTCAGATTGTTTTTGCCCTCATATGTTTTTAAAGCGTCTATGAATCCACTCTCACAGGCAGGACATGCTGTAACCAAGAGGGAAGCACCCACGGATAGAGCCTCATTTAATCTTTCCTCTCCTGTTTTTTTAGAAAATTCCGGGAAAGCTGTTTTAACACCTCCACCTACACCACAACACCAAGAAGTCTCCCTATTCCTAGGCATCTCAACTAGCTTTAGTCCTTTAATCAACTCTAAGATTCGCCGAGGCTGCTCATAAATACCACTTTGACGACCGAGATGACAGGGGTCATGATAAGTGACTATGATTTCCTCTCCTTGCTTTGCTTTACCATCTAGTGATAATTTTCCCTCGTTATATAGTTCATATAAGAATTCTGATGCTGTGATGCATTCAAAATCAGGTTCCACACCAAGTAACTTGGGATACTCATATTTGAATGCCCTATAGCAAGCAGGACACGTGAAAAGCACCCGCTCCACACCAGCAGAGTCAACTTTCTCGAATGCTTCCCTCATCTGGTCAATTATTAAATCTTCTTGCCCAGTTTTAATCAAAACATGAGAACAGCAAGGCTCATCAGGAAGAACACGAAATTCAGTATCAGTTTTCATCAAAATCTTAACCATGTTAGAAGCGTGTGATGGTAGGTTATTGGAGTAAGCAGGGACGCAACCTACAAAGTATAACATAGACGCATTCTTTGATAAATGATGAGGATTGTTGATGCTGTTTAGAATACGTTCATTGCGCTTCTCCCGAGGGGCACCTTGCGGGTTACCGTGTTCTAAAATATTGTTAAGTAGAAGTCTATGCTCGGGAGGTGGAGCCACGTTACTATTGACGAGTTCTTTTCTTACCTCCATGAATACACTTAAGGGGCTTTTCCCAGTTAATTCTTTACATTTATAATCGCACGCCGCGCACAGAGTGCAGGAGTAAAATTTATTCACAACTTCTTCCATATTCAAGCTGAATTCGACATTATCATATAAGCCAATCAACGCCCTTGCTAACTCTAGTCGTCCTGAAGGACGATGGGAAGCAAAATGAAAATATTCGGTTGAGGGACAGATCGGCTTGTGAGATATAGGATCTTCTAAGCAGTAAGAGCACTTAGCACATCTCTCAATAAAATTCATCAAATCATGTTTTTCCATAAGTTTTGCGAAATTATTCATTCTCCTCACGACCATAAATTTTTGAAGAGGGTAAATTTTCACCTATCTGTTTTAGCATAATCTGTTTGGGGCAAGTATGTTATTTGGGTCTAGGAGCTTTTTGACGCCCCGTATCAGTTCTGCGTAGCTGGGCATTAGTAACATGTTAGTTAAAGCCTGCATCGTGAGTGGAATTGTTCCACCATACTTTAACATGGTAATTATGAGTGGTTGAATACTTTCAGCGAGTATTTCTCCTTGCTCCTTGTCCAGGGGGTCATATTCGATGCTGATTCCGATGACCATTGTTGTGCCCCGGTCGAAGGGGATGGTCACCCAACGAATTTCCATTAGCTCATCGGGACAAATCAAGTCCATTAACCCTAGGTTTTTTAACTGCTGGTCAGCCTCCTCGATGAATGGAGTTATCTTGCTGAGAGGCATATTGCACCAGAATCCAAAGAATCCTCCATTACACTGGTGCATTACAGCTTGCCCCCTGTGGGTTGTGTAGTCTTGCAGATATCTCATCATCTTTTCATCGGTGAAACGTAACAGCTTTCCATTGTTCTTCTCCAAGCAGATCCTGTCGGTTATCTTCTTCTCCGCCTCAACTTTCTCGGCAGCTCCTTCAATCTCAATGAAAAGATACCAAGAGGAATCGGGAATCATAGATTTTATCCGTTTATTCTTTTCGGGATCTTTTTTGTCCTCATAATCGGTAACAATAGAGTACAAGCCGGGAGCATTGTAACCCATTACCGAGTTTCCTATATCGTTTCTCTGGGTCTCCCTGATGGCGTTAAGCAAGTCGTTCAAGCTACTGAACTCGTACCATAAAAACTCGTTTTTCTCACCCACAGGATATAGGCGAATAACCATCTTGGTTATGATACCGAAGGAGCCCAAACTCCCTCTAAACAATCCAACAAAGTCCGGTCCGAAACAGAGCCTTACATAAGGATTAAGCGTCTCAAAACTGGGAACCGCCTGGGAACCGGTCCTGAGCAACTCCCCGCTGGGAAGAACGACCTCAAGGGAAACCACGGGATCCGTCCAGCCGTACCGGGCATTGTAAGGACGCATATTCGCGCTGACAAAATTTCCTATAAGACCGCCGGTGTATCCACCCACCTTGCTTATTGTTTTGAGACCGTGTTTCCTAGCCTCAAAATCAAGTCTACCATAAGAAACCGCCGGTTCAATGGTAGCAGTCATAGACTCCTCATCAATCTCAATTATGTTATCCAAACGCTTCAGGTCCAGAATCATAGAGTATTCAATGGTGGGGATAGTGATACCGGCCATGTTGGTTCCGAAGGTTACTGGCAGCACGGGAGTCTTGTACTTGTTTGCGATATTAATTACTTTTTGAACCTCTTCGGCGTTTCCGGGGAAAACCACGACGCAGGGCATAACAGGTTTACCGAAGAATTTCTCGCTGAGAGTTGAAAAAGAGTCCCTCAGGTAGGGGATGAGATCCTCAGGGGTGTTTGAAACGAACTGTTCCCCGACAGCCTTCTTCAAATCCGTAAGAAGGTTTTCCAAGTATGATAAAGAAGATGTCATAACGATCCTCCAACTAAAAATTTTCGCATCTACACCATTTTATTAAACTTGATTTTTTCTTGTCTTCTACTCATCATCCGTTTAGCATCAACCATTTTTATTGAATAAATTTATGAAGTGTGAAGGTGGGATCCCTATTACGTTTTTATAATCCGTGCACTACAATGGGGGTTTGCGAAATGTTCCAAGACGTAGTCGTAATCTGGACTTAACATTTCTATTTCCAAATAAGTACATATCATCCGACCCATAGAGCAGACATGATTCCCATCAATTTTGGTGATGTTTTCTGCCTGATATGCCGCACAGGAATCTTTGTAATCACAGTCTGCAACTGCAAACTTGATTGTGTTCTCATCTTCTACACTGTAACTTGCGCTTGTAGGAAGTATCTTGAAAGATACCAGTTTATCTACAACGCTTTTAAAAATGTCCTTAAAATCTAAGGCTTCACTGGTTTCGGGAAGAAAATCCGTGGTGGCGGTGAGGGTGGAGCTTTTTTCTACTTTATTCATCATCTTTAACCACCACACTCGTTTATCCATACTTTTAACCATCTCATTTATTGAGATACGGGTGCCAACTCCAGTTTTGCCCTGAAGAACACTCTCTGTTTTGACCAGACCATACAGGAGAGCATTGAATAATTTGGGATATTTCTCTTGTTTACTCTCAAAATATCCCTTTATTTGAGACCATTCCCAGTCCTCTGAACCCTTGGGTGGTTCTTCTCCGATTTTATCTGCTACAAACCTTATGGCATACTTTTTTGTCAGGCGTGTATAAACTGGGCCGTATAATTTGTTATCCACAATTTTTGAATTTGAAATACCTATATCCACAATGGTATTAGAATCAATTTGGACATACGGCGTTTCTATCTTAATTGCCATTCCGCATCCTCACCTGCGAAATAAATGGGTTTTACTCACTATTAATATATATAATGTGTATTAATTATTAAATTTTTCTCAAAAACAAATTTAAAAAAATT